>JAJDFZ010000060.1 GCA_030269625.1 Oxalobacter sp. OttesenSCG-928-P03
TTTACGGTGGATTCCTATCCGGGGCGCACTTTCGAGGGTGAGGTCAAACAGATTCGCCTGGCCGCGCAGAATGTTTCCAACGTGATTACCTATATCGTGATTGTCAGCGCGCCCAATCCCAAAAAGGAACTCCTGCCGGGGATGACGGCCAATGTGCGGATTGTCCTGGATACGCGGCATGATGCGAAGCTGATTCCCAATGCCGCGATGCGCTACAGGCTGCCCAGCACGGAAACGGCAGCCAAGGGGGCGTCAAAGAGCGCTGGCGGCAGGGGCAACTGGATTCCGGCTTTCCTTGAGCGGATGACGACCGAATTGGCGCTGAGCGAAGAGCAGGCGACACGCGCCGAAGCCATACTGACCACCATGCGAAACAAGATTGCCGTGGCACACCAGGCGCAGGAGGCCGAGCGCAAGAAGCAGATCGAGTCGGCGCGTATCGAAATGCGCCAGCAGATTGCCGAGATACTGAATGATGAGCAAAGGGCCAAGTTCGAGGAAATCAGCGCGGAATATGATGACCGCCGCAGTAACAGCACAACTGGCCGCATCTACGTGCTGGAGGACAAAAAACCGGTGGAGATGAATGTCCGCCTTGGCTTGTCTGATGGTTCCATGACCGAGCTGATGAGTTCCAACCCGCCAGAGGGGGCCGAGGTGATTATCGGCACGGTCACCGCCGGAGAAAGCGCTTCCAGCAGTACCAGCGCGCCGCGTGGTCCGCGCATGTTCTGATAAACAGGTTCCCATGGCAAAACTGCTCGAGACACACCACCTGATCAAGGAGTACGTGACAGGAGAAAACAGCGTTTTTGCGCTGAACGATGTCTCGATCAGCATTGAGGAAGGCGAATTTGTCGCCATCATGGGGCAGTCCGGTTCCGGGAAATCCACCTTCATGAATCTGATAGGCTGTCTGGATGTCGCAACATCGGGGGAGTATTACCTGAATGGCGAAAAGGTATCGGATATGGGCGGCGATGACCTGGCCCTGATCCGCAACCAGCAGATCGGTTTTGTTTTCCAGCAGTTCAACCTGCTTCCCCGCACTTCCGCCCTGGAAAATGTGGAGCTGCCGCTGCTGTATGCCGGTGTGCCAGCAGAAGAGCGCAAGGAGCGTGCCATGGCGCGCCTGGAGGAAGTCGGTCTCGGACAGCGCGTACACCATACCCCGGCTGAGCTTTCCGGTGGCCAGCAGCAGCGTGTGGCGATTGCACGCGGGCTGGTCAACAACCCGTCGCTGATCCTGGCAGACGAACCGACCGGTGCCCTGGATTCGCGCACCAGTATCGAAATCATGGCGCTCATGCAGAAGCTTTCGCGTGAGGGCATGACGATTGTCATCGTGACCCACGAACCGGAAATTGCCGCTTTTGCCGATCGCATCATCACGTTCAGGGATGGCAAGGTGCTGTCTGACATGGCCAATACGCCCAATGATGCTGAAAAAGAGCTGGAGAAATATCCGAAACCGGAGGTGCGGACATGAATCTTGTCGCCACTTTCCGCATCGCCATTAATGCCCTGCGCCTAAACAAGATGCGTTCGATGCTGACGATGCTGGGCATCATCATCGGCGTGGGGGCTGTTATCACGATGATCGCCGTGGGTGGCGGTGTGCGGGAGCGGGTGCAAAGCCAGATCAAGAGTCTGGGGTCCAACCTGATCATTATCCTGCCGGGTTCCACTACCGCTTCCGGCGTGAGGATGGGCGCTGGCGCCAATCTGAACCTGACAGAAGACGATGCTCTCGCGATCGCACGCGAAGTGCCGGAAGTGCAACTGACGGCCCCGATGAACCGGGGTGGGGCGCAGGTGGTGGCCGGCGGAAATAACTGGGCAACCCAGGTTTATGGCGTGACCCCGGACTGGTTTGAGGTGCGGGACTGGCCGCTGGCAGAAGGCCGGATTTTCGAGCAGACCGAAATGCAGGGGTCGGCCAAGGTGATTATTCTCGGGCAGACCGTGGCGCAGGAATTGTTCGGGGATGAGGATCCCATCAACCAGAGTGTGCGTGTCAAGAATATTCCGTTTACGGTGATCGGAGTACTGTCGCGCAAGGGCCAGAGCATGATGGGAACCGACCAGGACGATACGGCGGTTATCCCGATTTCGACTCATCGCAACCGGGTCTTTGGTAACCAGCAGGGCAAGCTGCGCCGGGTGAATATTATCCAGATCAAGGTGTGGGAAGGCGCCAACATGAAGGATGCCGAAGCCAATATCCGTGATCTGATGCGTCAGCGCCAGCGTACCCAGCCGGGGCAGGATGACCAGTTCACCATGCGCAACCTGACGGAAATCCTGCAGGCGCAGGAAGCGTCTTCCAAGGTGATGACACTGCTTTTAGCGGCGGTGGCATCGGTTTCGCTTCTGGTTGGCGGTATCGGCATCATGAATATCATGCTGGTATCGGTCACGGAGCGCACGCGGGAGATTGGCCTGCGTATGGCGATTGGCGCACGGGCGAAGGATATCCTGACACAGTTTCTGGTTGAGGCCATCACGCTTTCGCTTATCGGCGGCTTTATCGGGATTGTCGTCGGGGTTGCCGGTTCTTACCTGATTGCGCATTTTGCCGGGTGGGCGACAAAGCTTTCCATTGACGCCATTTTCCTGGCTGTCGGCTTTTCGGCGACGATCGGCATTTTCTTCGGCTTTTATCCGGCGCACAAGGCATCCAAGCTTCTGCCCATTGAGGCATTGCGTTACGAATAACGGTTTTTCCCGGGAAAGGGGGCGTCCAGCCTCATAAAACGGGTAAAATACGCCTTTTTTGCTGCGTATTTTTTCCAGCCGCCATTCATGGACACCATCTATGCACTCAAAGCCTTCATCATGGGGCTTGTTGAGGGGTTCACGGAGTTTTTGCCGATTTCGTCGACAGGACATCTTATCCTGGCAGGCAGCCTCCTGAATTTTACCGGGGAAAAGGTCAAGGTTTTCGAGATCGCCATCCAGTCCGGTGCGATGCTGTCTGTCTGCTGGGTGTATCGTGAGCGTCTCATGCATGTTTTGCGCGGTTTTTCAACCGATCCGAAAGCGCGCCGTTTTGTCGTGAATCTGGTGATTGCCTTTGTGCCTGCCGCGCTTTTGGGCGTATTTTTCAGCAGCATGATCAAGGCGGTTCTTTTTTCTCCTGTTCCGGTTGCCACCGCCTTTATCGCCGGGGGACTCGTTATCATGTGGGTGGAGCGGCGAAACCGCAACAATCCGGGCCTGGCGCGGATTGATTCTGTCGATGACATGACCGCGATGGATGCGCTGAAAGTGGGGTTTGCGCAGGCCTTTGCGCTGATTCCCGGCACCAGCCGCTCCGGTGCGACAATCATGGGAGCGATGCTTTTCGGTATGTCCAGAAAAGCCGCCACGGAGTTCTCGTTTTTTCTTGCCATGCCGACACTCTTTGGCGCCAGCGCCTACTCGGTCTGGAAGGAGTGGCATCTTTTTTCTGCCTCCGATATTCCTGTTTTCACGATTGGCAGTGTGGGGGCTTTTATTTCGGCTTTCCTGTGCGTGCGCTGGCTTTTGCGCTATATCAGCACGCATGATTTCACCGCCTTTGCCTGGTACCGTATTGTTTTTGGTATTTTCGTCATTACAAGCGCCCATTTCGGATGGGTGGCCTGGGTGGATTAAAAGCCTGCCGTTTTATTACGGCTCGAAAAGAGAATCACTGGGAAAACGATGCTGAAAAACCAGCAAGAAATAAAAAGCCGGGCGCTGACACTGCTTCAGACGGTTTTTGGTTATCCGGCTTTCCGCGAGCAGCAGGAAACGATCATTTCCCATGTGGCGGCTGGACAGGATGCCCTGATCCTGATGCCAACCGGTGGCGGCAAATCACTCTGTTACCAGATTCCCGCCCTGATTCGCGAGGGGGTGGGAATTGTCATTTCGCCCCTGATTGCCCTGATGCAGGACCAGGTGGATGCCCTGGCGGCTATCGGAGTCAGGGCGGCTTTTCTGAATTCATCCCAGACCCGTGCGGAATCGGCGCAGGTGGAACGATTGGCCATGCAAAACGAAATTGACCTGGTCTATATCGCGCCGGAGCGCCTGCTTACAGAGCATTGCATGGCCTGGCTGAAACAGCTGAAAATCGCGCTTTTTGCCATCGATGAAGCGCATTGTGTTTCACAGTGGGGGCATGATTTCCGGCCGGAATATATTCGTCTCTCTGTTTTGCCGGAATATTTTCCGGATGTGCCGCGGGTGGCCCTGACAGCCACGGCGGATGATCTGACGCGGGCTGATATTCTGCACCATCTGAAGCTGGATTTGGCCCGGCAGTTTGTGTCTTCCTTTGACCGGCCCAATATCCATTACCGGATTGTTGAAAAGGATAACCCCCGGCAGCAGTTGCTGGATTTTATCCGTTTAGAGCATGAGAACGAGGCGGGGATTGTCTATTGCCTTTCCCGCAAACGGGTGGAGGAAACAGCGGCTTTTCTGGAGAGCCAGGGGATTCGCGCTTTGCCTTACCATGCGGGAATGAGTAATACCGACCGGGCAGGAAACCAGTCCCGTTTTTTGCGGGAAGACGGGATTGTGATGGTGGCAACGATTGCGTTTGGCATGGGGATCGACAAGCCGGATGTGCGTTTTGTCGCCCATCTGGATCTGCCGAAAAATATCGAGGGCTATTACCAGGAAACGGGGCGCGCCGGTCGGGACGGCCTGCCGTCCAGCGCCTGGATGGCTTACGGCCTGCAGGACGTGGTGCAGCAGCGCCGGATGATTGATGAATCGGAGGCCGATCCGGCGTACCGCCACATCCAGACGGGCAAGCTGGATGCGCTTTTGGGCTTGTGCGAAATCCTGACTTGCCGGCGCGTCCGTCTCCTGGAGTATTTTGGCGAGGCGGCTGAACCATGCGGTAATTGTGACGTTTGCCAGTCGCCGCCGGTATCCGTTAACGGAACGCTTCTCATGCAAAAGCTGCTTTCAACGATTTACCGCGTCGGCCAGCGTTTTGGCGCTGTTCATGTCATTGATGTGCTGCGCGGGAAAAGAACGGAGCGCATCGAGCAATGGGGACACCATGCGCTCTCGACTTTTGGCATCGGCAGTGATGAGAGTGAAGGGACATGGCGATCTGTCCTGCGGCAGGCGATTGCACGCGGGTTCGTGACCGTTGATCCGGAGCATTTCAACATGCTCGGCCTGACAGAGAAGGCGCGGCCGGTGTTAAAGGGTGAAGAAGAAATCTGGCTGAGGCCTTACGAGAAGCCGGAGCGCCGGAAAAAAACACCTGTGCGCAAGGGATATGTGGAAAAAACGCTGCATGCCGCTGACCAGGCGCTGTATGAGCGTTTGCGCTGGTGGCGTGTTGAAACAGCACGGCAGCAGAATGTGCCTGCCTACGTGATTTTCCAGGATACGACAC
>JAJDFZ010000061.1 GCA_030269625.1 Oxalobacter sp. OttesenSCG-928-P03
CTTTTTCCGGCACCGGGCAAACCACAGGTAATCATCAGACCGGCATTCCTGTCTTCAAGCATGCGATATGCCAGATCGAGATATTCCCGGCTTTCTTCCAGACAAGTATCTCTTTCGTCTTCCTCCGTTATCTGCAGACAGCGCAATGCCGTCACCTTGGCCCGCACCAGCGCATGAGAAGCGCCATATATGTCGAGAAGACATGCTCCCTGATAATCTCCCGTCTCTTCCAGATAACGGTTCAACAGGCGCCATGCATAGTCCGGCCGCCCGAAATGCAGCAGGTCGGTAAAAGCAAATGCCAGATCGCACATCACGTCAACGCAGCGAAAATCCGGTGCAAATTCAATGCTGTCGAACGGTATGGCTTCATCATCCAGCATGACGATATTGCCCATATGCAGGTCACCATGGCATTCACGGATAAAACCATTTGCATGCCGCTCATCAATGAGGTGTTTTTTTTCTTCCAGAACAGCAAAATGCAGTGTCTGAAGCGCAATCAGCCGGGGCAGTTCCCGCTCCATGCCCGGGAGAGAAAAAAGAGCTCTCAATTCAGCGTAATTATTTCGCAGGCCCAGGTGAATGAAATCATAAGTACCATACTCCCCTTCCATCTCGAGAGGAGGCAATCGCTGATGAAAATCCGCCACTTTTTCTGCCAGACTGTCGATATGGCCCGCCTCAAGACGGCCATCATGCAGCATGCGGCTCATCTCGTTCTCGCGGGGAAAACGCTTCATCTGTACGGCATATTCCAGAACCGGTTCGGCATTGATTCGGGGAGCGGCAATGCTCCCCCCAATAGCGACGACTTCCTGATAAATCCCGGGCGCGGTTCTTTTGTTCAGACGAATTTCTTCTTCACAGTAAAAACGCCTGGAAGACAAATCAGAAAAATCCAGAAAATCCAGCTTGAGTGCTTTTTTAATTTTGTAGGCTTTTTCCCTGGTCAGCAAAATCCATGAAACATGGGTTTCTGCCAACTCGGAAAGGAAGGGAGATTCATGATCATCCAGCGTTTGCCGCCAGGCACTGACCAGTTCGGCCTGATCGGTCAGGGGAGAGAGCATACCGGCATGGACTGAATCGCCCGTCACTGTTCCTCCAGTCTGTAAATGGCTCTGAACCACCAGATTGAACGGCGGATAACCGCTTTACCTCTGAAAATACCAGTTCATCTTATCAAAATACGGCGAATGGAAAAAGAAAAAGGATACCGCTTTGACGCGGTATCCTTTTTCATCTGCCTTCTCATCAGTTTTTGAACCCGGGACAACTGCCAGAGTCCGTCAGGACAGGTATTCAGGCGCTTTTTCGAGATTTGCCCGAACGGCTGTTTTCACCACCCTTTTTGCCAATAGCTGCCATGTGAGCACGATTCCGGCTCACTGCCGCACCACCTTTCCTGCCGGCAATGCGCGCTTCCTCAGAAGTAAAGACATGCGCCTTGCCCTGTGCATGTGCCGCTCGGCCCCCCATGCTGGAAATTTCTCTTTGCCTTTCTTTTGACATGGCAGCAAAACCGCGTTTTGCCGGCGCCTTATGAGCACCTGCCTGGTTCCTTGATTCTGAACGCATGTTAATCCCCTTTATACGTAATGAATCTCTTTTTTTGCCAGTGCTTTTGCAAATGAGATTCTGTCGGATAAAAACTTTCCCTGAAACCACGAGAAATTGGAGAGCATGCCTTATTAAAAGTTCCCGAAAAAATAAAAACACAAAAAACAAATTAAAACCGGAATATTTTTTCAAGAAACTTATTAAATCGAACAATTAATTTATAAAAATCCGTTTATTCAAATTAAAAACAATTGATTTTTATTAAATGCAGACGATTTAAACAAAAACCGATATAAATCGCTAACCTGATAATTTCATATGATTTTTGATAAATTTGATCTATTTCAAAATAAGCCGCCTCGACAGACAGCATATTTATATTGTAAGAAATTTCCTACAGGTATTTTTATGTTTTCCTACAGTCATATTAAGTAAACGCTGATATCAAGTGATTTTGAATATTGACATAATTCAAACCATCCTGATTGAGGAAAAATGTTTTTAAACAAGATGGTTTCTGAAGTTAATTTATTTAATAAAACCGGAGGGGGTGAAATTATGTTTCCTGCAAAATCAAATGAGGTATTTTCTGATTCATTAAAATCCGTTTCCCAGGAAGCAGGCAGGCAAAAAAACGGAAAACTCTGGTCCAATCTGAAAGACGTCTGCGAACTGCTCCGTATTCAGTTGTCACCAAACTCATCCATTGCAAGTGAAGAATCCCTGTTTCAGCATGTGCAATTCAAGACAGGCCAGCGGATTCACATGATCGGACAACCCTTTGAAATGCTGTATGTGGTCAATTCCGGATTTTTGAAAACGGTTCTGATTGATGAACTGGGTAATGAGCAGATCCTCAGTTTTCCCATGAAATCCGATCTGCTCGGCGTGGACGGCATTCACTCAAAATTCTATTCTTCAGAAGCCGTGGCTCTGTCTGCATGTGACCTGATCCTGATTCCTTTCAAGAAGTTGACCGCTCTGGGCCGAACCTATCCGGAACTGGAAAACGCCATGTATAGTGTCATGAGCCGGGAACTGGTCCGTGAACAGGCAATGATCTCCATGCTGGGCTCGTTGAGCGCCGAAGGACGTGTTGCCCGTTTTCTGGTATCCCTCTCTGATCGTTTTGCCCAGATGGGGTACTCTCACCGGATCTTCAACCTGCGCATGACCCGGCATGAAATCGGCAGTTATATCGGACTGACACTGGAAACCGTCAGCCGCACGCTTTCCGCCCTTCACGAAATCGGCTGGATCAGCGTGGACCAGAAAACGATTGAGATCAAGGATATTCACGCCTTGCGCAATCTGAGAAGATTACCCAATGCCAGGACACGCGCCAAAGATAAATCCAGGGCAAAAACAGCTGAAAAAACTATTATCCCGGCTACAAACCTGAAGCATATCAGCAGCTCGGAATATTATGAAAGCGGATTGCGCCCTACCGCCTGAAGTTATTTTGCGTACAAAAAAGGGATGGTCGGACCATCCCTTTTTCTGCACCTTTCGATAATCATTCCATCTGTTTTAAGCGCTGCTTTGCTTCTGCTGCGGCTTCGGATTCCGGGTACTTCTCGACAATCGTGTTCAATGTTTTTTTCGCCGCCCACAAATCCTTCAGGCCCAGATGACAACTGGCCATCGTCAGCATCGTTTCAGGCACCTTTTCACTTTCCGGGTAACGTTTGACCAGAACGGCATGCGCTGATAACGCATTCTTGTAATCCTTCAGCAGGTAATATGAATTTCCCAGGCCGTATTGGGCAAGCACAGCAACTCCCGATTTGGGAAAACGGCGCAAAAACGTATTGTAGGCAGATACCGCCTCCTTGTAGTCTCCAGCCTGAAAAGCCGCCTCGGCTTTATCAAATGCCTGCTTTTCCTCCGGCTGGATAACGGCATTTTTGCCATCCACGGTCACTTGCTGCGGTTCAAATTTGCCAACCCGGTTATCCAGATCCACGTAAAAATCCCGCTGCTTTTGCTGAAGCGTCTTGAGTTCATTCGTGAGGACCTCAACCTGCCCCCGCAGCCTGGCTACTTCTTCTTTTAACGTCTCATTCTGCCGTGAGAGTTCCAGCAAGGCGTCTTTGTCCGCTTTTTCATTGACTTTCGCGCGCAAATCCAGAATGGAACGCCGCGCATCGGCATCTTCAAACAGCGCGGCTTTCGCCTGCCATGGCAACATGCAGGCAATAACCAGCGACAGAAAAAAATAAGGTGTCTTGTTCATGGCTTACTGGTACACAATATCGGCACGACGGTTTTCAGCCCAGGAAGCTTCGTCGCTGCCCAGTGCCCTTGGCTTTTCCTTGCCGAATGAAACGGCTTCCATCTGGCTGTCACTGACGCCCAGAAGCGACATGGCCTTGCGCACTGCTTCTGCCCGCTTCTGGCCTAAAGCCAGGTTGTATTCGCGTCCACCACGCTCATCCGTATTACCCTGGATAAGGATGCGGCGTTTTTTGTTTTTGTTCAGATAGCGCGAATGTGCCTGTACGATGGACTGGTATTCACCCTTGACAACATAGCTGTCAAAATCAAAATAGATGCTGCGTCTGGCGAGTTCACCCTGAGGGTCATTCAATGGGTCAGTCGAACCGGTACTCACTGTGGATACCGTCCGGGAATCCGTTGTTTCCTGCTGCACCCCCTCATCCAGCTTCACAGATGACTCACAGGCAGCAAGAAAAAGTGCCGCCGAGAGGATGACCAGTATTTTTTTCAGCTTGTCCATGGTTTTTCCTTTAAAAAATTATTTCATAAACGGCCCCCATGAAGGCTCGCGAATATCGCTCGCCGGCATGGAAATTTTCTGTTTGATATGCCCATCCACTGACACAATCGAGAGTGTTCCGCGCCGGCCGGTTTCCGTTGCATACATAATATACTGGCCATTCGGTGAAAAACTGGGCGACTCATCCCGGGATGTATCAGACAAACGCTGCTCCTGACCATTCGTCAGATCGAGCAGATAAAGCTGGAACTGGCCTCCTCTTCTCGAAATATACGCCAGGGACTTTCCATCCGGAGAAATGCGCGGGCTAATGTTATAGCTGCCGGAAAATGTCACACGCTGGGCATTGTCCGTACTGATGCCTGTCCGGTAAATCTGCGGAGAACCGCTCCTGTCGCTGGTAAAGTAAACCGTCTGCCCGTCCGGTGCAAACCGCGGCTCGGTATTGATGCTGTTTGTCCTGGTCAAACGGCGCAGGCCCTTGCCATCCGCATTGACAATATAAACCTGGGTCAGTCCGTCACGTGAAAGGGCCACCGCCAGCTTCGAGCCATCAGGTGACCATGAGGGAGCGGAATTGCTGCC
>JAJDFZ010000062.1 GCA_030269625.1 Oxalobacter sp. OttesenSCG-928-P03
GCCGTCGCGCAACTACGGCTCCTTTTTCTCCTCCTCTTCTTTTTCCCACTGCATGAAAAAGGCCACAAACTGGTGGCGGTTGGCGGTTGCGGTTTTTTTCAGGATGCGGCTGACATATACCTTGACGGTGTTTTCGGAAATGGAGAGGGTTTCGGCCATTTCCGGTGTGCTGCTTCCCTGGAGCAGGAGCTGCATGACATCGGTTTCGCGCGCGGATAAACGGTAGGCGCCGGTAAAAGAGGCCAGCTTGAGCGCGGGGGCGGCGGGTAAAGCGTGCTCGGGTTGTGTGCCGGGGTCTTCTTCACCGGCGGCAGCAACAAGGGGCGGCAACGGGAAGATCCTGAAGGCGTAAAAAAGGGCGAGAAGGCACAGCGCGGAACAAAAGAGGAAAGCCGGGAGCGCGGCAACGGAGAGAAGCGAGAGTGCCTGCTGCCGTAAAAGATAGCTGCTGGAAGCCAGGGTGATGCACAGGCTGGCCGCCATGAGCATGAGCGTGGGATGGCGGGAGTAGGGGGCCACGCGGCCGCAGAGGAAAACCGCCATGAGGAAAAGCGTATGCAGGGCGAGCGTGCCGAGTGTGCGTGCCAGGTTTTCGGAGAAGGCGCCGGGCAGGAAAAGGGCCAGGCCCGATGCGACGATGAAAAAGGCCGTGCAGCCAATCAGGTAAGGCTTCATGAAATCTTTTTCCCCCGTGTCGGCCATGAGGCCGATGATGGGAAGAAAGGCCATGAGCGCCACATGGATAAAGGCCGGTTCGGAGAAGCTGGGGTCGATCCGCAGGAAAAAGGGCAGCCCTGCCGCCGTCGTCAAAAAGAGGAAGAGGACAAACATCACGAGCAGGGGTCTTGCCGTGCCGGCGCGCCCTGTTTCGGGGATGGCCTGACCACGGGGCCAGCTGGCGGTGCGGGCCGGGAAAGCCAGGAGGTAAAAAAGGATGCCTGCGATGGTGGCGGCAAAAACCAGCCGGATGCGGAAGAAGAAGGGGAGCCAGGCGAGCCGGACGCTTTCAAGGAAGGCTGCGGTGGCTTCAGGCGAAGGGGAGGCGATCAGCGCCTTTGCGGTGGCGATATTCGGCAGCGGCATAAGCCAGCAGAGCTGGCCCAGCGCCATGGCCAGCCCGAGAAAGAACCCGGTATTGCGCCCGTGGTTGCAGCGGAAGAAAAGAAAGAGTGCCAGGGGTTCGAAAAACGACTGTGAAAACGGTTCTGCCACATAGTGCATAACCTGCAGGACGAGCGTTTCCGGGGGAAAGTGCGGTGCCAGGAAAGGGTAGATGACCAGCGCGGCCAGGAAGAGCCCTGTCAGCGTTCGCGCGATATTGCTTTTTCGCCGGTTGGGGTAGTGGCGGCTGCACAGGCGGATGAGCAGCGGAAGCAAAAACAGGGCGGCAAGGATGCCCGCAAGCCAGCCCGCCAGCGCGAGATAGCGGAAATCCAGCGGCTTGCCGCGAACATGGTACATGAGCGCGGAAAGATCGCGCATGGCATAAAAAAGGCCGAGCGCCAATAGCGACAGCAGGCTTTTTCTGTCAATAGACCCCAAAAATATTCTCCCCCCTTTTTTTACTGCTTTTTGCCCGGCCTGTTTGTTACCTCTTTTTTTAAACGGTATACATTTTGCGGGATGGTGCAAAGGTTAACACAATGAGGGAAAACCGGGGAAGATACCAGCTTTTTCCGGTTTTTTTCAGTCCGGGCAGCCGGTTTTGGGGAGGGGATCGTGGCACTGCGCGATGAGGCATTTTTTGCAATGAAGACGGTGATATCCGCATGGGCGGTAAAGCTGCGCCATCCTGTTCGCACATAACGGAGGGGGTGCTGTCTTTGCACGTGAGTTTTAACATGAAAGATCACCTTGCTGACAGGGTTATCGCGGCTTTTCTTACAGCAGGCGCTGCTGCCGCTCGTCTGTCACGGGGGGCGGTTCGATTCGGGTTACGAGGACTTTGGCGATGCGGCGGCCTTCCATTTCCTTTACTTCGAAGCGGAAGCCTTCGTATTCGATGGCCTGCCCGACGTGCGGGACGGTGCCGAAGCGTTCCAGAAGGAGGCCGGCGAGCGAGGCGTAGTCGTCATCTTCGTCAACGAGGCCGTCTGTTTCGAGCAGTTGCTCGAGGTAGTAGATGCTGGTGGCGCCGTCCATGATCCAGACGCCGGGCTTTTCTTCGATGACGCTGGGCTGTTCGTCTTCGTCCGGGAATTCGCCTGCGATGGCTTCGAGGATGTCGATGGGGGTGAGCAGCCCTTCGATGGAGCCGTATTCGTCGGCAACGAGGGCCATCTGGCCGCGGGTCTGCTTGAGGATTTCCATGGCCTTGAGCACGCCGGCGGATTCAGGCATGACGACGGGTTCCCTGAGGCTTTTCGAGTTTTCGATGGAACGCCCGGAATGGATGTCGTCCATGAGGTCCTGCGCGCGGGCGATGCCGATGAGGTTGTCGAGCTGGCCGCGGCAGACGGGGAAGTAGCTGTGCGGGATGGTACGCAGTTTTTCCTGGATGGCGTCGATGTCGTCTTCAATGTCGATCCAGGAGACTTCGGTGCGCGGTGTCATGATGGAACGGATGGAGCGTTCGCCCAGGGTGAGCACGCCCGAGACCATGTTGCGCTCTTCTTCTCCGAAGGCGGAAAGTTCGATGGTTTCTTCGGGGAATTCGGGTTCGAATTCTTTTTCGGCCTTGGTCTTGCCGCCCAAAAGACGCAGGACGGCTTCAGCGGTTCTTTCGCGCATGGGAACCTGTTCCATGTTTTTGGCGAGGTTGTGCTGCGCCAGCTGGTTCAGGAATTCGATGAGGATGGAGAAACCGATGGCGGCGTAGAGGTAGCCTTTCGGTATTTTCAGGCCGATGCCTTCGGCTATGAGGGCCAGGCCGATCATGAGCAGGAAGGACAGGCACAGCACGACAACGGTCTGGTGGGCGTTGACGAATGCGGTCAGCGGTCGCGAGGCGGCCATCATGACGCCCATGGCGATGATGACGGCGGCCATCATGACAGGCAGGTGTTCGACCATGCCGACGGCGGTGATGACGGAGTCGATGGAAAAGACGGCGTCCAGGACAACGATCTGGGCGACGACGACGGTAAAGGACGGCGCGGCGCGTTCTTTTTCGCGGATGTGTATTTTGCCGTCTACGCGTTCGTGCAGCTCGGTGGTGGACTTGTAAAGCAGGAAAAAGCCGCCCAGGACAAGGATGATGTCACGCCCTGAAAAGGGGATGCCCCAGATGGAAAACCAGGGAGTGGTGAGCTTGACCATCCACGACAGGGCGGTGAGCATGAGCAGGCGCATGATGAGCGCTAAAGACAGGCCGATGATGCGGGCGTGGTTGCGTTCGCGGGCGGGGAGCTTGTCTGCCAGGATGGCGATGAAGATGAGGTTGTCGATGCCGAGAACGATCTCGAGGACAACAAGCGTGACAAGCCCTATCCAGGCGGCGGGTTCAAGCAGCCATTCCATGTTCTTGTCCTGTCAGGCGGAAAAGGCACGGCCTGCCGGTGGCACGAAAGGGGCCATCAGCACATGTGCAGGGAGGGAAAAACGGATGGTGCAGCAGTTTACTGAAAGGAACGGTCGTCCCATTGCAGGAAAGTGTTGTTGGTAACATTTCAAGTGTACCGCAATTTATGGTATCTGCAAGGGGCTGCCCTTGAAAAAGCGCAAAAGCCCCTCGTTTGGCGGTTATTTCCGGCTCATGAGCCTTTTCCAGTATTTTTCGTAGGTTTTCTGGGCATCGCCCACACCGGCGGTGAATTCGGCGTCACGCAGCTCTTTTTTGCCCGGGATCAGGATGGGGTTGTTGCGAAGCGCGGCCGGGAGGAGTTTTCTGGCCGGGAGGTTGGGGGTGGAGTAGCGGTACTCTTTCACGCATTCGGCCGCAACGTCGGGGCGCAGCATGTAGTTGATGAAGAGGTAGGCGTTGTCGACGTTTTTGGCTTCGGCCGGGATGACGAAGCTGTCCACCCAGAGCATGGCGCCTTCTTCGGGGAAGATATAGTCGAGTTCGGGTTTTTCTTCATGGGCGACGAGGTAGTCGCCGTTCCAGATGGGCGCGATCCAGGCTTTTTCGGAGACCAGGGCCTGCTTGACGGCGGTGACGTCAAAGGCGGTGACCGAGGGCTTGAGCTTGACGAGGAAATCGTAGGCGGATTTGATGTCGGCTTCCTGCCGGGTGTTGATGGAGCGCCCCTGCGCTAAAAGGGCAAGGCCGAAGGCGTCGCGCAGGTCGTCCGTCATGAGGATCTTGCCCTTGTATTTCGGGTCCTGGAGCTGTGCCCAGCGGTTGAGGGTGCCTTTGGGGATGTACTTGGTGTTGTAGGCCAGGCCGACGGCACCCCACATGTAGGGGACGCTGTAGCGGTTTTCGGGGTCGAAATCCTGGTCCATGATGGTGAAGTCGAGGTTGTCGGTGTTGGTGAGACGGGTGTGGTCAATGCGCAGCAGGTAGCCGGAGCGGCGCATCAGGTCGACGTAGTAGCCGGACGGCACGATGACGTCGTAGGCCTTGCCACGCATGCTCCTGATGCGGGAGTACATGGCTTCGTTGGTTTCAAAGGTGTGGTAGATGACCTTGATGCCGGTTTCTTTGGTGAAATCGGCCAAAACCTTGTCAGGGATGTATTCGGACCAGTTGTAGACGAGGACCTGCTCTTGTGCCAGGGCGGGCTTTTGCACGGCAAGGCAGAGAAGCGCCATGCCGAAG
>JAJDFZ010000063.1 GCA_030269625.1 Oxalobacter sp. OttesenSCG-928-P03
TAGCTGTTAAAAAATAATAAAACGGATTTTCTGATGAGTGACAGAAAATGAATGTGCGAGAGGAATCACCGTCAGGCGGCCATGCTTCCAGAGAGGTTCTGGCTTTTCGGCTTGGCAATGAAGAGTACGGGATTGATATCCTGACGGTTCAGGAATTGCGCCGCTACGAGGTGACAACAGAAGTGGCCAATGCGCCATATTATCTGAAAGGGCTTGTCAATCTGCGCGGCACCATTGTGCCTGTTATTGATATGCGCTTGAAGTTCGGTCTGGGCGAGCCTGTCTACAATGATTCCACGGTGGTGATTGTCCTTAATATCGGCAGCCAGGTTGTCGGGATGGTTGTGGATGCCGTGTCCGATGTCCTGATGCTTTCCCCTGACCAGATTCAGCCGGCGCCTTCAGCCGGAACGATCATTGCGCCCCACTATCTGATGGGGCTGGGCACTCTCGAAAATCGCCTGATTATTCTGCTTGATATCAAGGGGTTGATGTCGTTTGTCTGCGATATAGACCTGACACCGGTGGAGTAACGGTTCTGTCGTGTACCGGCAAACTGTCTGTGTGTTTGCTTATGGAACCTCAATCACCGGGGAGCTCTTCTTTCCGCAAACAGGAGCGAGGAAAATTTGCACCCTATTTTCCGGAATTTTGATATGATCAAAAACAGTTTGGGCACCGTTTCAGCAGCTTTTATGGTATGCTGAATTTCCTTGTGGCAATAAAAAATCAGAATATCTGATGATTTCATCTGCATCAACATCAATGGAAGATGTTTATCTGGGGCGGCAGCCGATCCTGGATCGGGCCCAGTCCCTGCATGCGTTTGAGCTGCTTTTTCGCGCAAGCCGGGAAAACCGGGCTGATGTTATTGACAATGTCGCCGCGACTTCTGCCGTTATTGCCCATACCCTCTCCGAATTCGGTATTGACGCGGTTTTGGGAAGGTATACCGGCTTTATCAATTGTGATGCCTCCTTTTTGCAAAGCGATGTCATCGAGCTGCTTCCGCCGGAGCGGATTGTCCTGGAGATTCTGGAAACCACGGTTGCCGATGAGGCCATTCTCAAGCGCTGTGCCGAGTTAAAGCGCAAGGGTTTCAGGCTGGCGCTGGATGATTTCCAGGGTATCAATTCGAGAAACCGGGGGTTTCTTGACCTGGTGGATATCATCAAGGTCGATATCCGGGGGCTGTCAAAGATGAAGCTCAAGGATGTGACGGCCCAGGCCATGACGAAGGATGTCGTTCTTCTGGCTGAGAAGGTCGAAACGGAGGAGGAATTCAATTATTGCCTTGACCTGGGGTTCAACCTGTATCAGGGCTATTTTTTTTCCAAGGCAGAGCGGGTTTCCGGCAAGCGTTTTACAACAGCGCAGACGTCCATCATACAGATCCTGACGATGGTGCAGAGTGAATCGGATGTCAACAAGATTGTGGAGGCGTTCAAGCAGAATCCGACGTTGAGTGTCGGGCTTTTGCGCCTGACCAACTCGGCATCGGTGGGCTTGAGGCACGTGGTGACTTCCATACGGAGTGCGGTGGTGCTTTTAGGACACAAACAACTCCAGCGCTGGCTGCTTTTGCTCCTGATGGCGCATGGCAGCACCCGCAGGGGCCGTCAGACGGCGCTCATTCACCAGGCGGCCGGCCGTGCCAAATTCATGGAACTGATGGCGCTGTCCAACAAGGCATGGGCGCCTTATTCGGAAAGTGCTTTTATTACCGGGATTGTTTCTGTCATGGAGGCTTTGCTCGGCGTGGATACGGATACGCTGGTCGAGTCGCTGGGCCTGATGCCGGAAGTGCGTGATGCGCTGGCGGAAAGGAAAGGGGTTTTGGGTGATCTGCTCAATCTGGTTGAGGCGATAGAACAGGATAATGCGTCAAAGGTCGCCGAACTGGTGGGTACCAAGATCAAGGGAGGGTATGAGCCGCTGCTCCAGGCACAAGGACAGACGATTGCCTGGGTTAACCAGATTATCGATGCGGGTATTTAACCGGGCGAAAGGCCCGGTTTTTGTTTTTACGCCACAACATTTTGTTGCGTTCAGGAAATTTTTTGGCGATAATACAAGAAGGCAGGCTGTTTGTTTTACGGTGCCGATATCCTGACCGGGATGGTTATCAGGCTGGAAATGCCACAGTTTTTGATATTTTTGCTCCGGCAGTGCTGCCGGATGAAATTGGAGTGATGTATGGCTAAGATCAAGGTTGTGATAGTGGATGATTCGGCACTGATACGGGGTGTCATGAAGGAAATCATCAGCAGCCAGCCGGATATGGAAGTGGTCGGTGTTGCGCCGGACCCGATTATTGCGCGTGACATGATCAGGCAGCTGAATCCTGATGTGATTACGCTTGATGTGGAAATGCCGAAGATGGACGGCCTGGATTTTCTGGAAAGGCTGATGCGTCTTCGCCCCATCCCGGTTGTGATGGTGTCGTCCTTGACAGAAAAGGGTTCGGAAATCACGATGCGCGCGCTGGAACTGGGTGCGGTGGATTTTGTGACCAAGCCGAAGATTTCGATTCAGAGCGGTATGCGCGAATATACCGAGCTGATCACAGAGAAAATCCGCACGGCAGCCAAGGCAAAGGTCCGGCTGCAGTCCCGGACAGCGGCTCCACCACCGCCGCCGATCAGGACAACGATGATCAGTAGTGAAAAGCTGATCATTATCGGTGCCTCAACAGGAGGGACAGAGGCGATCAAGGACTTCCTTATGCAGATGCCACCGGATGCGCCGGGTATCCTGATTGTGCAGCATATGCCGGAAGGCTTTACGACGTCATTTGCACAGAGGTTAAACGGGCTGTGCCGCATTGAGGTAACCGAATCCAAGGGCAATGAGCGCGTATTGCCGGGGCATGCTTACCTGGCTCCCGGCCACTCGCATCTGCTTTTGCAGCGGAGTGGCGCGAACTACATGACCAAGCTGGATCAGGGGCCGCCGGTAAGCCGGCACCGTCCTTCGGTGGATGTGCTGTTCCGCTCTGCGGCCAAGGCGGCGGGGCCGAATGCGGTGGGCGTGATCCTGACCGGCATGGGCAAGGACGGGGCTATCGGCATGAAGGAAATGCGCGATGCCGGTGCGCATAATTTTGCGCAGGATGAGGCCAGTTGCGTGGTGTATGGCATGCCGCGTGAAGCCGTTTCCGCCGGTGCGGTGCACGAACAGGCGCCGCTTCGCGAGTTGCCCCGGATGGTGCTGGAGTTCCTTGCGAAAAACAGTTCACGGGCATTGCGTGTTTGATACGAACTGCTTGTTGCCGCTGGAAAATGTTGTACCATATTACGGAAATGTTATTTTACAAACCTGATCTGAGGGAATTACATGGCTGCTGATCCAAAAATGAAGTTTCTTGTTGTGGATGATTTTTCGACCATGCGGCGCATTGTCCGGAATCTCCTGAAGGAGCTGGGTTACACGAATGTGGACGAAGCCGAGGATGGTGTGCAGGCGCTGTCCAAGCTCAGGAGTGATAAATACGACTTTGTGGTTTCTGACTGGAATATGCCCAATATGGATGGCCTGACCATGCTGAAACAGATTCGTACGGATGATGCGCTGAAACATCTGCCTGTGCTGATGGTGACAGCCGAGGCCAAGAAAGAAAATATTATCGAGGCTGCCAAGGCTGGCGCGAGCGGTTATGTTGTCAAGCCTTTTACCGCTGCGACGCTGGATGAGAAGCTCGGCAAGATTTTCGAGAAGATGCCACCCAAATCCTGACGCAGTCCAGGTCTTCGCCGGCCTTTGAGGGGCTGGCTGATCAGATATCTTCAAAACAGGTTTTCTGTCTGACAGAAAGCCTGTTTTTTTATGTCTCATTCCTTTTGCGAGAAGGCCATCCTGTCATTGCTACCATATGTGCCTGTTGTGAATCTGCGTGTAACGCATACGATTCGGTGCTGGCGGGCCGTTTGTTGTGTAGGCAGTTGTTTTTAAAATACTTTAATTTTTGCGTGGAAGTGGGGGCAGGTGTTTCCCCTGCGTCTTTGCGCGCTCTCGAAAAAATTCGCGGGAAGCGCTTGCCTGCATTCAGAAATTTTCCTTTTTTCTATCAGTGAATAAGAGGGGTTTTTTTGCCTCTTTTCTTCACATGCAGGTTACGCATTTCACGAAATAATGATCCGGCTATGTTGCGGGTTAATGCGCGCTATGGGAGCGGCTACGCAGCAGGACCGGATTTTTTGCCATGGCAGAAGAAAGCGATCTAGAGAAAACTGAATCGGCCTCGCCCAGACGCATTGAGAAGGCGCGGGAAGAGGGCGATGTTCCCCGATCGAAGGATTTGGCAACCTGCACGATCCTGCTCGGGGGAGGGCTGGCCTTTCTGATGATGGGCGGCAATCTGATGCGCGAACTCCAGATGATGGTTTCCGGCTCACTGACCCTGTCGCGCGAAGAAGTTTTTGACATGTCGCTTCTCATGGAGCGCAATATTTCCCGCATTTACGAGGTGATCATGGCGTTTTCGCCGATTGCCGCCATGCTGCTGGTGATTG
>JAJDFZ010000064.1 GCA_030269625.1 Oxalobacter sp. OttesenSCG-928-P03
TATTTCAGGGAAAAAAGGTTTAAGACAAGTAGCGGAGTTGAAAATATCGTTGTCAGTTGACATCAGAGTGGACTGTAAAAAGATCATGAATGCACTGAAAGCTTGTGGATGTTACGCATCTGAAACACTTCGCTGCGATTTTTCAGGAATGAGGCAGACGAGATTCATTCGAGGAGATGCACTAGCTGTAAATCTGCCGAGATCAATCGTGTCGTCAGCGTGTTGCGAAAGAGGTCAAAAAATTTACTTCGGACTAGGGTTAAGCCACCGAAGAATCTCTCGACAAATGGCAGGATTACCCAAATCGGCGATAAGGTCGTCCTCGGCAGGCTCTGTTGGGCCTGCATTCACCCATGAGAGTGATGGATGTTCTTTGGGAAGAAATTGCTTAATAGCTGATTTGGATGATTCGCAAGGGTTTACCTTTGGCCAAAGCATCAAAAGAAGAAGTGCTCGCCGTTTGGAGGCCGCCGATATTTTGCGGGCAATCTCTATGCGTTCAGCAACCGGCGCTCGACAAGCAACGATGAGGGTAAGCTTGGCGGCGATTTTTGGGGCAAGTTTCGTCAGGTGGTTTGCGTTGATCTTGTTGACTATTTCCATGTCTAGCTTGTTTATATTCGCCAGCATTGCGTATGCCGCCGCATGACGGACATTAATCCGACCGGGGGTAATAGCGAACTCAAACAGTTGGTTCTGAAAAGTGTGGTCTCCTTGCGCGATGATGACCTTAAACAGGCCTTTCCTTACCATTTCATCGGTAGTCTTAAGAGCAATCTCCTGTAATTGCTCAAGGATGGCGGTTTCGTGGAACTCTAGCTTGGTAATCGCATCGACAGCAGAGCGCGCAATCGGAAAGTTATCATGCTCGCCATAATATCGTGAGGATGAAGACCATTGGTCCTGAGCAAGACGTATTAGTACTGGAAGGTGGTCAGGGTGAGGTTTGTCAGAGATCAGGCGAACCAATGCTTTTCGCACCGGGCTACCTTTGGCATCAGCTAGAGCGAGTAAGTTAGTTGGTAGGGGGGTAGGAGAACGTTCTCCTATGGAAGTAAGTGCTTTTGCAACAACGTGTGAAAACCGGTGATTCAACGCCTCCGCGACAATCTCAGTGAGGTCGAGCGCAATGGCGGCATCAAGTGCTTTAATGCAGTCAGCACTGTCATCGCTATTGGCGAGTGTCCACTTGATATCGGTGTGTACAGAATCAGGGATGTCAAGGTAACGATGAATACGTAGTGTTCGAACACTCGGACTCGGACAGACAAGCTTTGCTAGCAAAGTCCTGGCAACCTCAGATAACGGTTGTAGTTTTTCTTCATCGCTACTTCTGGCCGCTTTACATAGTTCCTGAAGTTCAGGTTCAAGGTAATCCATGGCGATGGCGGCGTCAACCTCATATTTGTATCCGTAGCTTGTTTTCTGATTCTGAAGATACGCAAGGTCAACCGTCAGTTCGACAATTCGTTCATCCTTGCCAGCTTGACGAAGTTCTTGAACAAGCGGCGCTAAAGCATCAGGAGTTCGCTTGATGAGGCATGCCAGTGAGGCGTACCGAACAGCATTCACCGGCGACCCAGCGCGTATACGTGTAAGTAGTCGATTTTTATACTGCTCGTCCCAATGCTGCATGAGAACGAACCATAGGGTACTTTCTTCCTTGCTATCGAACGCGGCAGCGAAGGCGCCGGCGATTTCATCAACTGATATTGATTCTGTTTTTGCGCTATCCTCGAAGGAGCGCATCCAATGAGGAAGTAGATGCGCGGCATGACGATGCTGTGCAAGACTTTCCCACCCCATCACCTGCCGAACCCGATCTGCGTATGCTTTCAGAAATTCCCACGCTGTATGTCCATCGTCATTGTCACTAAGATACGCAGCATAGTCGTCGTTATAGACCTCGTTAACAATTGCCAGATGGATTTCGTCAGCTTCTGCTTGGTTTTCTTTGGAAGGTGTAAGTTTTTCGATGGCGTCATCAAGAATAGGCTCAAACCCGACTAGGTCGCGCAAAGCGCCTGCTATGATAATTTTTGAGGAGGGTGTGTATCCATAGCGCACAATTGCTGCCGCTGTCGCAAGATAATCTGGAGTTAGGTCGGGAGCCAGTCTATCCAGATCATCGATAAATTTGTCATTGTAGTAGGTACGGTCCTCAGGAAGTATTTCCCGGATGAAGCGACTGGCTATCAGCGCAATTGCTGAATCCTTCCGCAGTCGTTCGTACCAATCCTCGGGATGATCTGGACATGCCCAGAAAAAAAAGTTGCCAAAGTTATTGTTCTTTCGATGCAAGAGGTAGCGAGCAAATTCAGCTGCATTGGAATCAGGCGACCCCGCAGCAGCCGCAAGACTTAGATATTCGTTCAGTTTGCAGGAAGGATCGGCGAGGCGAGGTGATAGCCAAGAGTCAATTTGCTTCCATGTTGTATTTTTCGGGGCAAAATCCAATTCTGGAATTTGCTTGGCGGCGGCCACGACGCGAACTGCGACCTCTGCTCCCCAACTTACCCAAGGCTCATTAGGATCTGTCAATACGTCGAGAAAAACGAGTAGAGCACGTTTCGTTGGAACGTTGTGTCGCTTGAGTGTGCTTTCAATACCGGCCTCGACACGGGGATGGTAGTAGGATATCAGCCCGTCACCCGAACGAAGGTTACGCGCTGCGACAAAAAAATCTATTAGCGGCATTATTCCTTTTTCAAAGCCAGAAAAGCGTTCCGCAAGTTCCAGCTCTAAGTCGCGAAGTTTCTGTATTGGGAGCCGGTCGATTGTTTTCAGGAGTGCCCAAATGACAGCGGAAGCGCTGATGTCATTCCGTACTTCGATTTGGTTAATAACGGTCTGCTCGATAGATTGCTCATGTGCTTTGTCAATCGCTTCTGATATGACGTTATATCCATTTCGTTCCATCATGCGCAAAGCGTCGAAAAATTTGTCGATTTCGAGTGGAGTGGCCAACTTGTCGAGCACCTGCTTTTCAGCGCTGGTAGCGAGCTCCTGGATACCTCGAGGTAAGGTGTCAATCCTTGTACGATAAAGCTGCTGTCGCTCAGACTTGCCATACTGTTCTGCTTCAAGAGGAACGATCCATTGCTTAACAGACTCCCGAGCACCAGACGATGTGGCAACGTCTAGACGGCTCGTGGCGATGATCATGGCGTTGGCATGTGCAGATGACATCAGTTTGGCAAGCTCATCGTTCCAGGGTCTGCTTGCAGGGTCGAAGTCGTAACGTCCCCATGGGTCTTCAATATCATAGAGAACCGGTGGAGGCGTACTGTCATCACGCAACTGCTGTGGCCCGCTACGTATTGGAACCCGCGTCAAACCGGGGATTTCACGGCGAAGCTCCTCGTAGATCTTTCGCGTTGCGTGAGTCTTTCCTGTTCCGGACTGTCCGATGATTATGGCTGCGTATTTGGGCGGCCCCATCGCGTCGCGTAGATCCTGCCAGTTTTTGGGATGTACGTAGCGGTCTAATTCTGGCGAGCTTGCGAGGTAGCCATCGTGGTTTCGGATGACATTGGCGAGTTCCTTCCTGTGCCATTGCCCATTATGTACGCGCCGAACCCGTAGTCTGGTTTCATGGCGAAGCACATGCAAACAGTTAATCCAGCGCGAATTCGGAACGCCAAATCGCTCAACCAAAAGTCGCTTGATATCATCGACCAAGCGACCTTCGTCCAAGTTATCAATGACGGCTATGCGCCCGTCCGATTTTTCTGGGACAATTCCTGCTGTCGATGGCGGTAGTTCTCCCTCTTTAGGCCAGCTTCCTGCGCGTTTTACTCTCAGATTTCTTGCTTTCCCGTTTGTCGACGCGCTGGTGACGAGTAGGTACTTGACAGCGGGGTTTTCCAATCGTTGCACTGCCGATGGCCTGGTGGGGCTTCCGTGCTTCAAGAGACTGTTAATGTCGTTAATAGTCCAGGCATCACCACCACGTAGCTTCACCTGGACAACAAGCGTGTAGCCACCTATACCAATACTCGTCGCTACGCGACTAGGCTCATCATCTGCCAACTCTGCTTCGAGATCTTCCTCAGACGCTGGCTCAAGTTCAATCATCTGCGTCAAATCAGAACCGAGCATCAAGTCTAGGGCCAACCAAATGGAGACATCGACTTGGTAGTCGTACCCAGCAAGTGAACGTGCTCCTGACCCTATGCTTTGTTCGATAGAGTTATTTACTGGTGGGGCTAGATTATCCTCTTTCATATTTTTCTATTCCTCAACACATTTATTGACGAATGCCCGCCATGGTTCTTCTTTGAGCCATTTTGCCCATACCAGCATTTGCTCCATCAAAAAAAGTCGTT
>JAJDFZ010000065.1 GCA_030269625.1 Oxalobacter sp. OttesenSCG-928-P03
GGCTCTTCATACCGGAACTGATCCCCGACGAAGACAAAATCATCTATCTGGATTGTGACATGATCGTGCGCAGCAGCCTGGCTGAACTCTACGCCATGAATCACGGTGACAATTACGTGCTGGGCGTTTGCGATGCCTACTCAAGGCAGGAAAGAAAACGGATGGGTGTCCCCCGTTACATCAACGCTGGCATGATGTTAATGAACTGCAAGAAAATGCGGGACGATGCGGTTTATGAAAAGATAGCGGACTTTATCATCAATCATTATGACCAAATCGTCATGCATGATCAGGATGTCGTTGCCGCTGTTTTCAAGGGGCATATTAAATATATCTCAAGAAAATGGAACGGACTGGTATTGCGTCTTCCTGCTCCCAAAAAATATCAGCAGATAAACCATGCCAATATTCTTCATTATGTCGGCAAGGCCAAGCCATGGGTGCCTTATTCCAAGTCTCTGATGACAGAATATTATTTCGAAAATCTGAAACTGACACCATTTGCCGGTTTCGAAAAAAAATATCGATGGCACCGCGCCCTCTGGCACATGATGAGATTACCTGCCAATATATGCCATCTGATATATAAGAAACAAACCTCCCGGTTCAGAACCTTTAAGACCTATAATTTGCTGGGAATCACCATACATAAACGAAAAAGCGACCCTGACCGTAAAAACTAGCCATCATTTTTTATCGCCAATCGCTAAAACCGCTTTGGAACAACCATTTTTGTATAGTCATGAAAATGCACATGCCTGTTTGTCTTTCCAGTGACCGAAACTATCTGAAACCGCTCGCCTCAACGATGGCATCTATTCTCAGCAACAAACTGGAAACGGATTCCATTCGGTTTTACATCCTGGAAAACACCTTCACAGAATCAGACCGCCAGCTCCTTGAACAGTTGAAAACCATTGCGGATTTTGAAATTGAATACGTCAATGTCAAGGACAAAATCCTGCAATATGTTTCCATTACGGAAAAAGATCATGTTTCCATAGAAACGTATTTCCGGCTTTTTATTCCGGAACTGATCCCGAATGAAGACAAGATCATTTATCTCGACTGTGACATCATTGTCGAGAGCAGCCTGTCCGGGCTGTATGCCATGGAACCGGGGGACAGTTATATCCTGGGTGTCCGTGACCTCGATGCAAGAAGAAATATCAAAAGGCTGGGCTCCCGGCGATATATCAATGCCGGCGTTTTACTGATGAACAGTAAAAAAATGCGGGATGATCATATCATTGACCAGTTTGTTGACTGCATCATTAATGATCGGGAGAAGCTCGAAATGCACGATCAGGATGTCATTGCGATTGTTCTTGGCGAACATTTACAATATATCCCCTCTTCCTGGAACGGACAGATAGCCCGCATGCCTGTCAAGGAAGAATTTTCCCGTTTGAACGAGGCCAATATTCTTCATTACGTCGGGCACAGGAAGCCGTGGCTTCCCAATAAAAGGGCCAAGTTCCGGAAAAATTACTTCCGCTACCAAAGGATGACCCCTTTTGCCAGTACAGAGCAAAAATATCACATCCACCGTTTTTTCTGGCACCTGTCAAAACTGCCTTCCAATATACTAAAACTGCTGTATTCAAAAACCAACTCCAGACAGGGAACTTACAGATATGTCCGGATCCTGGGATTCATACGCTACAAGAAAAAAAGAAAATCACCACTTCATCATTTGAATGAAAAATGGTAGAACATGAACCGGCCTATCTGAAATCGCTCGAAAACAGCAAACACTTTTCATGCCCGAGCCATACTCATACTGAATGGAAAAAATGATCATCCCTATTTGCCTCGCCAGTGACAGAAATTATCTTCAGCATCTCTCTGCCACTATGGCGTCCATTCTGAAAAACAAGGCGCCGACAGATCATATCCGTTTTTATATTCTGGAAAATGCCTTTACAGACTCAGACAGGCAGATACTGGCGCAACTGAAATCCATTGCGGATTGTGAAATCGAATATGTCCAGGTCAAGGACAAGGTCATCGAACTTTTTCCGCTCAGCAAAAAAGACCTGGTTACCATCGAAACCTATTTCAGGCTTTTCATCCCTGAACTGATTCCGAATGAGGACAAGATCATTTATCTCGACTGTGACATCATTGTCCGGCACAGCCTGGCCGAACTCTATGCCATGGATCCGGGAGACCATTATGTCCTTGGCGTTCGTGATATCGACTCCCGTGGCAATGCCAGACGTATGGGAACAACGCGATACCTCAATGCAGGTGTCCTCGTCATGAACAGCAAAAAGATGCGTGAAGACGGCATCTATGAAAAATTCATCCGGTACATTATCGAAAACAAGGACACCATCGTCTGGCACGATCAGGATGTCATCGCAGCCGTTCTGGAAGGGCACGTGGGTTACATTTCCCCCGTATGGAACGGACAGATCGGGCGCCTCCCGGACAATATGAAATACTCCCGTCTGCATGATGCCCGTATCCTGCATTACATCGGCGACAGAAAACCATGGCTGCCATACAAGGATGCGACGTTTGCAGAGGAATACTTCAAGTACCTTCGACTGACGCCTTTTGCTGATTACGAAAAAACCTATCGAAAACACCGCTCACTATGGCACCTCTCAAAAGTACCGGCAACCCTGGCGGGACTGGTTTTCCTGAAAAAAACATCCAGGCTGAGAACCTACCGGACATTCCGGATACTGGGGATTCCTTTCAAACAAAAACGAAAGAAAAGAAAAAAACAGTAAAACATCGTGGCCGATACTTCGGCCCACGCACTGGAATAACCGGATATCGCAAAGCAACTCAAACAGGATAGGAACCCATTGAAAAAAGTACTCATCGTACGGACCTCTGCAATCGGTGATATTGTGTTTGCCTCACCCTTTGCCAAAGCCCTGAAAGAAACCTACCCGGACGCACATGTTTCCTGGCTGGTGGACAAGGGAAATGAGGCATTGCTTGCTGACTCTCCCTATGTTGATGAGTGCATTGTTATACCTGCCACTGAGTGGAAGTCCCTGTGGAAACAAGGGCATAAACTGAAAGCGCTTGGTGAGGCCCGCGCCTTCGGCAAGCAACTGAAAGCCCGGCATTTTGACATTGCCATTGATCTGCAGGGGCTGTTGAAAAGCGGCATTTTTGCCTGGATGAGTGCAGCGCCTCAACGAATCGGCCTGGGCTCCCGTGAAGGCAGCCAGTGGCTGATGAACCGTGTCATCCCCCGTGAAGGAGAACCGGATCGTATCAGTTCAGAATATCTCTTCCTGGCAGAACAACTTGGACTGGATCATGAAAATTTTATTCCAGCCCTTTCTGTCAACGAATCATCAGAAAAACAGGCTCTGGAAAAACTTGCCCGGCATAACCTGCAGCCCGGACAATATGCTGTTTTTGCTGCCTTTACAACGCGTCCCCAGAAACACTGGTTTGCTGATGCATGGCAAACCCTTGCTCCCATGATAAAGGAGCAAACCGGGCTGACCCCCGTTCTTCTTGGCGGCCCGGCTGACGAAAAGGCAGCACAGGAAATCCGATCCGGCGCACCTGATATTATTAACCTGGTCGGGCAAACACGCCTGGCAGAAGCTGTTGCCATTATCCGGCATGCCGGCGCCCTGATTGGTGTTGATACCGGCCTGACGCACATGGGCATTGCCTTCGGTATCCCGACCATTGCCATTTTTGGCTCTACCTGTCCGTATACCCGCACAGAGCGGCAAAACGCCAGGGTTATCTGGCTGGGTCTTGATTGCTCTCCCTGCAGAAGGAAACCGACCTGCCACGGAAAGTTTGACTGCCTGAGAAACATTACTCCCGAGCGTATTATGGCTGAACTCACCCAGGTATTGAAAAACACACCATGAAAATACTGCATGTGGAATCAGGAAAACACTTTTATGGTGGCGCTCGCCAGGTAGCCTATATCATTGAAGGACTCGCCAGGCTTGGCATAAAAAACATGCTGGCCTGCCCTTTGGGCGCCGAAATTGCACAGCACGTTTCCGGCTATGCCAAACTTTGTGAAATCCCCATGAAAGGCGATGCCGATATCGGCATGACAGGACGGCTTGCCGACATCATCCGGAAACACCGGCCGGATATCGTTCATTTGCACAGCCGGCGCGGCGCTGATATCTGGGGAGGGCTGGCAGCAAAAAGAACCGGCACACCCTGTGTCCTGTCAAGAAGGGTTGACAATCCCGAGCCGCG
>JAJDFZ010000066.1 GCA_030269625.1 Oxalobacter sp. OttesenSCG-928-P03
GTTTTCAGGCATCTCTCTTTCAGAAAAAAATGATGTAATTAAATGCCGGTCGCCCTGACTCTTTTATAAAAAGTCTGTATAATTCGCTTTTGTGCCAATAGGAAAGACTATGCGACTAATTAAAAAGGCACTCACATTCGATGATGTGCTCCTGGTACCGGCTTATTCAGCCATTCTTCCAAAAGATACTTCTCTTTCAACTCGCCTGACACGATCCATTTCGTTGAATATTCCGCTGGTTTCGGCCGCGATGGATACGGTTACTGAGGCACGCCTTGCCATTGCCATGGCAAGGGAGGGTGGAATTGGTGTTATTCACAAAAACCTGACGCCGCTTGAACAGTCAAGGGAAGTCGCCAAGGTCAAACGCTTTGAATCCGGTGTCATCCTTGACCCGATCACGATTCCGCCTTCCATGCGGATTCGCGATGTGATCGCGCTTTCGCACCAGCACGGTTTCAGCGGTTTCCCTGTCGTGGAAAACGGCAAGGTTATCGGTATTATTACCAACCGTGATACCCGTTTCGAAGAAGACCAGAGCGTCCTTGTCCGGGACAAGATGACCCCTCGCGAAAAGCTGGTTTATGTGAAAGAGGGCGCGACCATGGAAGAGGCCAAGGGACTCATGAACCTGAACAGGCTTGAGCGTGTTCTCGTCCTGAGTGACGATTTTGAGCTGCGCGGCCTCATGACAGCCACAGATATCCATAAGTCAACCGATTACCCGAGGGCATCCAAGGATGGTTATGGCAAGCTCCTGGCTGCCGCTGCTGTCGGTGTCGGTCCCGACAATGACGAGCGTATCGAACTGCTGGTGAAGGCAGGTGTGGATGTTCTGGTCGTGGATACGGCGCACGGTCATTCTCTCGGTGTCATTCAGCGCATTCGCTGGATCAGGGATAATTACCCGAACGTCCAGATTGTTGGCGGCAATATTGCCACCGGCGCTGCGGCAACAGCCCTGGTGGAAGCCGGTGTGGATGCTGTCAAGGTTGGTATCGGCCCGGGTTCGATTTGCACGACACGTATTGTGGCCGGTGTCGGTGTTCCCCAGATTACGGCCATTGCCGATGTGGCGGAGGCACTGAAAGGAACGGATGTGCCATGTATTGCCGATGGCGGTGTTCGTTTCTCGGGAGATATATCCAAGGCGCTGGCCGCCGGTGCCTCGACAGTTATGATGGGCAGCATGTTTGCCGGTACGGATGAAGCGCCGGGCGAGGTTATCCTCTACCAGGGCCGCAGCTACAAATCCTATCGCGGCATGGGCAGCCTGGGCGCCATGTCCGGCGGTTCGGCTGATCGCTATTTCCAGGATCACGAACAGCAGTCTGACAAGTTTGTACCGGAAGGTATTGAGGGCCGTGTTCCTTACAAGGGACCGATTGCCGCTATTCTCTTCCAGTTGACGGGCGGCCTGAGGGCATCACTGGGGTATTGCGGCTGTGCCAATATCCAGGAAATGCACGAAAAGGCGGAATTTATCGAGATCAGTACAGCGGGCATGCGTGAATCACACGTGCACGACGTCCAGATCACCAAGGAAGCACCTAATTACCGTACTGACTGATCAGGCCGGTCTGGTTTTCATACGCCCTGACCGGAACCACACCGGTCAGGGCATTATCATTGATGGAATATGAAGTATGCATTCACGAATCCTGATTCTTGACTTTGGTTCTCAGGTTACCCAGCTGATTGCCCGCCGGGTGCGCGAAGTCGGTGTTTTCTCTGAAGTGGTTCCCTATGATGTGGGTGAGGAATATGTGCGCCAATACGGAAACGATGGTTCCCTGCGCGGCATTATCCTTTCCGGCGGTCCCAACAGTGTTATTGAAGGTGATACGCCGCGTGCGCCACAGGCGGTATTTGAAAGGGGCGTGCCGGTTTTAGGTATCTGTTACGGTATGCAGACCATGGCGGCGCAGCTTGGCGGCAGGGTTGAGAGCGGTGCGGTGCGTGAATTCGGCTATGCCGAAGTGCAGGCACGAAGCCATACGGCCCTCTTGAAGGGAATCAATGATTTTGTGACCCCGGAAGGCCATGGCATGCTCAAGGTCTGGATGAGCCATGGGGACAAGGTTGCCGAAATGCCGCCGGGTTTTGCGCTGATGGCGTCAAATGAGGCTTGCCCGATTGCTGGGATGGCCGATGAAACGCGCGGTTTTTATGCGGTGCAGTTTCATCCTGAAGTGACCCACACGGTACAGGGCAAGGTTATTCTCAGCCGTTTCGTACACGAGATCTGCGGCTGCAAGTCAGACTGGAATATGCCGGACTATGTTGAGGAGGCTATCCGGTTTATCCGTGACAGGGTAGGGGATGAGGGTGTGATCCTGGGATTGTCCGGCGGCGTTGATTCCAGCGTGGCAGCCGCCCTGATCCATCGCGCTATCGGGGACAAGCTGACCTGCGTCTTTGTTGACCATGGTCTTTTGCGTCTGGATGAAGGCAAAATGGTGATGGACATGTTTGCCAAAAATCTCGGTGTCAACGTGATTCATGTTGATGCGACAGAGCAGTTTATGCGTCATCTCAAGGGTGTGACCGACCCGGAGGAAAAGCGCAAGATTATCGGCCGGGAGTTTGTCGAGGTGTTCCAGGCTGAGGCAGCGAAGATCAATGATGCAAAATGGCTGGCTCAGGGAACGATTTATCCGGACGTGATCGAGAGTGCAGGCAAAGACAAAAAAGGACACACCATCAAGAGCCACCACAATGTGGGCGGCCTGCCTGAAGACCTGAACCTGAAACTTCTGGAACCCTTGCGTGAGCTTTTCAAGGATGAAGTTCGCGAGTTGGGCCTGGCTTTGGGCCTGCCGCATGAAATGGTTTATCGCCATCCTTTCCCGGGACCGGGGCTGGGTGTGCGCATACTCGGCGAGATCAAGCAGGAGTATGCTGATCTGCTGAGGCGGGCAGATGCTGTTTTTATTGAGGAATTGCGCAACACGCTGGTGGACAATCCGCTGGGTGAGACAGCCTCTCCCATGACCTGGTACGATGCCACCAGCCAGGCATTTGCTGTTTTCCTGCCGGTCAAATCAGTTGGCGTAATGGGGGACGGGCGGACTTATGATTATGTTGTTGCCCTGCGTGCTGTGCAGACGCAGGATTTCATGACAGCCCATTGGGCACATTTGCCTCACGATCTTCTGGGACGGGTTTCCAACCGGATTATCAATGAAGTGCGGGGCATCAACCGTGTCGTCTATGACATTTCAGGAAAGCCGCCGGCCACGATCGAGTGGGAGTAAGAGAGGCACGCTTCTGACTGAAAACCCCCTGCCTCGGCAGGGGGTTTTTTCATGCTGAAATTGCCCATTTCGTAATCATTTTATTGAAACTGGTGACGTATCAGTCATTTGTCCGGCTCGCCTGCCAGTTATCCACAAACAAATCCACAGTTTTTGTGGGTAAATCCGTGGCCTGTTGTCATTTTGCAATTTATGCATAGGGTTACATAAAGAATACGTTTCCATGGTGAAATATTCTGAAAACAAAAATCCCCGCAGGGTTATGATCATAATCAAAGGGTATATTTTTCTCTGTTTCCACGCTTTGATTTATTTGTTAATAATCACGAAAAACATTTTAAATAATGACTGATATTTCAGACTTGGTCTGAAATTAATTCAAAAATATTTTCGTTTTTTTATTTTTTTTATCTTTAACAGCAGGCTCTTTTCCCGGTACCCGGGTGATTTTATTTTGCTTGCCATCTATTTGCTTGCGTATTTTTTACGAGGCCGCTTTTCTTTTTTTGATTTTTCCCTCTGAAAATTTTCTTTTTTCCGGGGTGCGGGCTGCATGTCAGGCCATTTTTCTGAAGTACGGAAGGGTTCGTGTTTTTTCTTTTGCGCAATCCCCGATAAAGTGAGATATCGCAAAATAACGATTATGCCGGTTGATTATTATTTTTAATCTGATATTCGTTTGTTTATATGGCTTTCTTAATAAAAAGGTTATATGAATAACGGATAACGGATAAAAATATTAAAAACGTTATTAAACCGATTTAGTCATTCATGCGTCTTTCAA
>JAJDFZ010000067.1 GCA_030269625.1 Oxalobacter sp. OttesenSCG-928-P03
TATAGTCACTGGCGCCATCCAGATTAGATACCAGCGTCACCTTGTCGCCCGGCGCAAACTGGCTTAACGCCTTCCCGGCAGTCAGCGAAGTCTTTGTTGCAGTCGTTGTGATGAGCTTGCCGTTGGCATTCAGCAGCGTATCACCCGCCTGCGCATCATCCATATTGAAAGTCAGGGAATTCACAGCCAGAGGCGTAGCATAACCGCCTGCCATACTGTGCCCCTTACCGGCCACCGAGATACCGCCCCCGAAAGTGAAGTCACCGCCAGCGGCGCTGGTAATCGTCAGTTTGTTGCCGTTACCGGAGAAAGCAAAATTATTGACAGTCACATTAGAAGCCGAGGTAGTGTCCAGCTTCAGTTCATCGTTGTTCGTACTCACGTTCAGCGTACCGATACTGGCGGCAGCGTTTGCCCCGGTAATCGCTATATAACGAGCACTCAGACGTTCCGCTTCCAGAGTGCCATTCGTACCCACAAGGAGGTCACCATTCAGCTTGCCAGCGTCGCCTGCAAGACGTACGGTACCGGCTGTGACATTCATGTCCCCCGTTAAATTATTAGTCCCCGAGAGCGTCAACGTCCCTATGTTTATCTTGTTCAGGGCACCCGCACCGGAGATAGCACCGGAAAGGGATTGATTGCCAGTCTGGTCAAAAGTCAACGTGCCAGCATTCTCAATGACAACATTCCCGGCATAATTGCCGTTACCCAGCGACCCGGTGACATTCAGTATCCCATTCGAAACTGTCGTATTGCCCTTATAGGTATTAGCCCCTGAGAGTGTGAGCGTACCTGCCCCGTCCTTGGTCAGATTACCCGAGCCGGAGATCACGCCGGAAAGCGTTTGAGCGCCACCCTGGTTGAACGTTACCTCGGCATTATTGACAACATTCCCGGCATAATCGCCGTTACCCAGCGCCCCGGTGACAACCAGCGACCCAGCCGAAACCGTCGTCCCGCCCGTGTAGGAATTGTTCCCTGAGAGGGTGAGCGTACCTGCCCCGTCCTTGGTTATCCCCCCCGCCCCGGAAAGCGCGTTGGCCAAAGTGACAGCATTGTTCCCGGTATCAAAAACAGCGCCATTGGCCCCGATAGCGTTCAACCTGCCGGAAATATCAGTGGTATTACCCGCAGCCCACTGCAATCCGCCGCCGTTCAGCGTGATATTGGCCGTCCCGAGATTATTTGCGTTGCTGAAATTAATCAGCCCCCCCGTCACAGTCGTCCCGCCCGAATAGGTATTAGCGCCTGAGAGTGTGAGCGTGCCTGTACCGGCCTTGGTTATGGAACCGTTAGCGGCAGTACCATTGGTAATAACACCGCCGAAAGTAACATCATAGCCATTCGTATCCAGCTCCACCCCGCGAGTAGTGGTGCCCGTACCGCCGCCATCCGCATACAGGTTAGTTATATTGGCATCACCGGTGTAGCCGAACTTGACCGTCTCAAAATACCTCACCGTACCAATAGCCGCATCCACATTCTTGTTCAGGGTATTACCGGAAGCAGTAGCACCCACCCCGCCCGCGATAGTGAGAGCGCCCAAGCCCGTCGCGCCGGAATTGATATTCACGGTATTATTCCGGGCCGTGCCGTTATTCGTATTTCCGCCAGTGACAGCATCATTGAGAGTGCCACCGGAAATGGTGACCGTATTGCCGCTGGCGTTCCCGGCCCCGCCGACGCTGACACCGCCAGTGATCTGGTTGCCGATAGTGCCCCCGGAAATGGTGACCTCGTTACCGGTAGCACTGCCGCGGTGAGAGTGGCCGCCTGTGACACCACCTCCGACTGTCCCTCCCGAGATATTGACTTTGTTGCCAGAGGCATCGCCTGTCGAGTTGCTTATGCCGCCCATTACATCGCCTGTGGGGCCATCAATGATCGCTCCATTGATAAGATTGACCGTGTTGTTGGTGACGTCGCTGGTTAACGAAAAGCCGCCCAAGACCTTGTTTGGGTTAGTCTTTGTAACACCCCCATCGGGAGTGTAGTTGACGTTTACTGTATTGCCAGAAGCCGATGGATTTGCCGTTGTACCTGGAAAAAGGAGTGTACCGGAAAGCGAGGTTGGCGCATTCTGCAACCCTGCCCCTGTCAAGGCAGCGGTATCGTCATAATTGACGGTATCAGCCGTTGCATGAAAAGAGAAGACAGCCAAGGCGGCAGCGACAGCGAAAGAGATGGATTTAGGAGCAAAAGCATGAGGGATAGAAAGAGCAGAGCGAACAGATTGAGAGTTAAGCGCAGCGCTGCCAGCTTTCCTGCGAATGTGCATTGGCATAAAAATCCTTGAGAATAGGCGAGTTACGAGTTTATTTAGGGGAGTTATCCGTCATTACGACATCTTCGTTATCAGGTGGGCAGACTGCGAAGCATACGGAAAACGCACATTGTCAGATTATCCATTGTTGAAAAGACAAGAGTCAATGTAATTATTGCATGGTGTTGTTTTTTTGGTCACAAATAGGGCTATATTCCCCCCCCCCGGTAGGGGTGCCGGGGTGAGGGCGGCGCTTATTTTTGAGCGCATTTGCCCGAAATGCATGTTCTAAATTTCATGGCTTGAGATAACGGGGGCGTCTCATACATCGCGCTTGCGGTTTGTGTGAACGCACAAATCGATATCAGAATGTTTTCAAAGTAAATTTTTACATCTTTTCCTCTATGGTATGGACAATTGCATAAGTCAGTACATCGACCCCTGATCCTGTTCTTCGAGAAGTCCTGGCAATCAGAAAAAGGCATTTCCTAGGTTTCCAGGAGATTGGAATTAAACAGCTTTCTGTATTTATTAATATTTAATTAATAAATTTAATTAATAAAAAATAAACAAAGAAATTATCAGGACATCTGAGACGGTAAGTAACGCTCAGACAGCTATGTGATTGTTCCTCAAGACAAACTATACGAATGAGGATAATCATGACGATTTCAAACAATTTCCCTATATCAACTATCAATAGCGAAACAGAATCCCCTTTTACCGGATTCATCCGTGAGATTCAAAATCAATATACCAACCCTTATCTGATGCTTGATGGATCAGGACAACTGGTGCTCAATAGTGTCAATTATGCTAATCGAATCAACTTCCAGAAACTGGTCAATTACGTCAACGGTCTGTTTGCCATCTATTCCAGACTTATCATTATCCGTCTTGACCTCAAATACAACGCTGAATTCTCTCCAATAACTGATCTACAACAGGTACAGGCTGATCGGAACCACTTCTTGGCAAACATGAGACATAACAGCCTTTTCAATGACCTGGCTGGCTATATCTGGAAACTGGAGGAAGGGGAACAAGGTGGCTATCATTACCATTTTATCTTTTTCTATACCAACGAACATATCCTGAACCATAGCTATTATGCTGAAGAAATTGGGAAATACTGGAGAGGTATGGTCACCAAGGGGCGTGGAAGCTATTTCAGTGGTAACCAGGCGAGATACAGGAAACAGCAATTATTCCCAGCTACTGGAGTCGTCAACTACCATGATGAGCGTAATCGCTTCGGACTGGTCAATCTTCTGGCCTATCTCTGTAAGGATGAGCAGTCTCTGACGAATAAACCACCTAAAACCAGGCTTGTCGGGACGGGACAGTTGCCTGAGTTGAGGGAGGTGTCTCTGGGGAGGCCGAGGATGTATGGATGTCCGTAAAGAGGCATACAGCTAAGAATTGACAGTAATTGGCAGTACATCAACCCAAAACTAGGTGTGGCCTGTCAATCAGGGCGATTTCCCGCGAAAGCTCATCTCCCAAACTTTCTCATCATGGGTTTATTGACCCTGTATCTATATATTTTTTGTTATCGATACCGTTCATTTCGAGAAAGTGTTTCTTGATCTTTATGACTTGTCTGGAAAAGTGGATAGGGGCATTTTTTGGGGCATTTGAAAAAATTGAACGTATGTAAACCAAGAATTTACGCTAATTTTGAGCGTCTATTCGATTGAGTCCCCAGCCTCCATCCCATTCCATAACATCCATGTAATAAAGACGCGGGGTTTTGCCCT
>JAJDFZ010000068.1 GCA_030269625.1 Oxalobacter sp. OttesenSCG-928-P03
ATCGGCAGTGCGGTCAGCGAACCGGTCCGGTCTTTGACTTCACCGTTGGTGAACTGCTCAACATACTCGGCATTGACGCGGGCACCACGCTCAAGCAGACGGGAATGCAGATAGAAAACATCACCCGGATAGGCTTCACGACCCGGAGGACGGCGAAGCAGCAGCGAGACCTGGCGGTAGGCGACAGCCTGCTTGGACAGGTCATCATAGATGATCAGTGCATCCTGACCGCGGTCACGGAAATATTCGCCCATGGTGCAGCCCGCATAAGGTGATACATATTGCATCGCAGCGGATTCAGACGCTGTTGCGGTTACCACAATGGTGTAATCCATGGCGCCGTATTCTTCGAGCGCGCGGACGGTATTTTTGATGGATGATGCTTTTTGGCCGATGGCGACATAAATACAGACCATGTCCTGGCCCTTCTGGTTGATGATCGCATCAATCGCAACGGCGGTTTTGCCGGTCTGGCGATCACCAATGATCAGCTCACGCTGGCCGCGGCCAATCGGCACCATGGAATCAATCGCCTTGATACCGGTCTGCATCGGCTGGGAGACAGACTGACGTGCAATAACGCCGGGCGCGATCTTTTCGATTGGCGCAGAAAGTTTGGTGTTAATCGGACCTTTGCCATCAATAGGTTGACCCAGTGCGTCAACGACACGACCGATCAGTTCCGGGCCAATTGGTACTTCCAGAATACGGCCGGTACATTTTACCGTGTCGCCTTCTGAAATATGCTCATATTCACCCAGAATAACAGCACCGACGGAATCGCGCTCAAGGTTCAGCGCCAGGCCATAGGTGTTTCCGGGAAACTCAAGCATTTCGCCCTGCATCGCATCGGAAAGACCGTGAATGCGGCAAATACCATCGGACACCGAGATGATCGTGCCCTGATTGCGAATCTCAGCCGTGTCGCTGAGTCCTTCGATCCGGCTTTTTATCAGCTCGCTGATTTCAGACGGGTTTAGTAGCATGCTAACTCCTAATTATTATTCTCTCGGTTCGTGTCGAAGCACAACAAGATGGTTATGAAACAAGTGTTTCATACATGTTTTGCAGCTTTGCGCGTACGGACAGATCAAGCACTTCATCTCCGACAGTCACAATAATGCCTCCTATCAGGGAGTTATCCACAGTGACTTCCGTTGCCCGAAGTTTTACTGAAAAACGCTTTTCCAGGTCTCTGAGAGCTTCCTGAAGTTGCCCGTCATCCATGGGGAAGGCGCTGACAATTTTTGCGTCGGCAATGCCTTCGCTTGCATTTTTCAGCTCTTGAAACTGCACCCCGATTTCAGGCAGAAGGTTTATTCGGTCATTTTCGACCAGCACCTCGATAAAGTTCCTCAGCTCTTCCTTGTTTTCTGAAGATTTCACGAGAGAAAGAAGCGTATAGGTCACCTGCGCTTTTGTCAGCTTGGGGTTAGACGCCATCCGCTGAACATCTTCGTGGGCCCCCAGTTCTGCCAGTTGCTGAACAAGAATGGCCCATTCGGACAGATCCTCTTTCTTCGCGACCCGGAACAAAGCTTCGGTATACGGGCGCGCAATAGTCGCAATTTCCATAATTTACAACTCGTCAGCTAATTGTTTCAAAATAGCTGCATGGGCAGAAGCATCCACTTCACGCTTCAGTATCTGCTCAGCGCCTTTGACGGCCAGGACGGCAACTTCAGTACGCAGCTTTTCCTTGATGCGTAAAGCTTCCGCTTCCGCATCGGCTTTTGCCTGCGCAATGATTTTGGCTGCCTGGTCTTCTGCGGTATGCCTGAGATCCTCGGCAAGCTTGGCAGCATTGCTTTCAGCTTCATTCAGGCGGCGTTGTCCTTCTTCCCGAGCCTTGGAGAGCTCGATCTGAACGTGCCTTTCCACAGCGACCATTTCCTGTTTGCTGCGATCAGCTGCAGCAAGGCCGTCCGCTATCTTTTGCGCCCGTTCGTCAAGTGCTTTCATCAATGGTGGCCATACTACCTTTGCTGTAAAGATGGCCAGAAGAATGAAAACCACGAATTGCGCGAATAAAGTCGCATTTAGATTCACGGTAATTTCCTTTTAAATAATTTCACTTACAGGTTTTTCCGGAAACATTCCGGACTGCAGAGTTTCAATTATTACCCGCCAAACGGATTAACAAAGGCAAACATAACCGCAACACCAACAGCAATCAGATAGACAGCGTCAACCAGACCGGCCAGAATCAGCACGTTGGTGCGGAGGGGGTTCATCAGTTCCGGCTGACGAGCAGAAGCTTCTAGATACTTGCTACCCATTAATGCGATGCCGATAGCCGCACCGACAGCCGCCAGAGCGATGATCAAACCGCATGTGATAGCAATCAAACCGATGTTAGTCATGATATTTCTTTCCTTTTTTATAAATTAATAGGTTGATAAAGTGAAGCAATAAATAGTTTATTTTCCTAAACTAAAACCAGAATCAGTGCCCCTCATGCGCCAGACCGAGATAAACCAGGGTGAGCATCATGAAGATGAAAGCCTGAAGAAGCACAATAACAATATGAAAAATTGCCCAGATAGTTCCGGCAATAACGTGCCCGAGGAAGAGGAGTGATCCTCCAAGGGAGAGCGCGGCATAAGCACCCAACATGGCAATCATGAGAAACAGCAGCTCTCCTGCATACATGTTGCCCCAGAGTCGCATTCCGAGCGAAACCATTTTGGAAAGATATTCAATAAGATTGAGTGCGAAATTAAAGGGTGCAAGAATCGCTCCGAATGGTGAGCAGAACATTTCGTGCAGGAATCCGCCAAAACCCTTGACCTTGATGCCGAAATAAAACATCAGCACAACAACACCCAAGGAAATTCCGATAGTGCCGTTCAGATCGGCAGTCGGAACGGCGCGATGGTAGTGAATATATTGATCAAGCCCTACCCAGTGGAAAACCTGGGAAAACAGGTCAACCGGCAGGAAGTCCATACAGTTCATCAGGGTAATCCAGATAAACAGTAAAAGCGCAAGCGGGGCGATAAAACGACGATCACCGTGAATTTGGGCTTTGGCTTGGCCATCTGCCATTTCCACAAGAATTTCTATAAGAGATTGAAGCCTTCCGGGAACACCGGCGGTTGCCTTTCGTGCCACCAGCCACATGACAAGACAGCCGATTGCGCCACAGAAGATAGCCCAGAACATGGTATCCAGATGGATGATACTGAAATCAATCAGTTTTTCCTGATGTCCCGTTGCCAGATTTTGAAGATGGTGGGAAACGTACTCTGCCAGAGATGGCGATTGGTTCGCTGCGGAAGCCATAATTAATTCTTGATTTTTGATAATAAAAAAATATAACTTTTCAGAGCTATGAGAAAGCTGACAAAAAAAGATATCCAGTTAACATCCCGATAAAGCCAGATCGCAGCAATAACCAGCATGATTGTCAGGGCGATTTTGACAAGCTCCAGAACAAACAGCGCAGCAAAGCCGGATTTTTTTAACACATGATCATTGATATAAAACCCGGAAAACATCACCATATTGGGTACGATACAGGATGTGCTGGCAAGCGCAGATGAAATACCAGCACCTGTTCCGCCCAACAATACAGCAATCAACGCGGTTATAGCAGCAATCATTAATTGCAAAAAAACGATTCTGGCCCATTTCATATCAATTCCTGCAAAAAACGAAAAAGACCGTGCCGTTTTCGGGCATTGTCAAACGCCTTGATAAGACAATGTTTTTCCCTTTATGCAAAATCAAACCCTCGAATTATACTTGCCGAAATTAAAACAAGTCAATGACACAAATTCGCAATTTTTTGCATATAAAACAATTTAACTCTCCAGTTATTCCGGCTTTTTGGATGAGATAGGGCGAAGATGGGGGATGAAGCATTTAATAGTATTTTTTTAACAAAAAAGAGGGG
>JAJDFZ010000069.1 GCA_030269625.1 Oxalobacter sp. OttesenSCG-928-P03
AGTATTCTTCAGAGTTTCAGGCGGCATAATGGCGGCATGCTGGAGCACCTGCTGCTGCAGAAGATGGACGGGGGTGAGGATGTGGCGATGCTTTTCGGGGAGGAAAAGGAGTTTGCCGCGACGCCCAGAAAGGCGAAATGGATGCACCTGCTGCAAAGCGCCGGGGGGACGGAAGTGCTGGACGTCCGGGCCGCGACGTATGGGGAGCGGCCGGTTGTTTTTGCTGATCTTGCGATTGTCCGCCCGGGTGAAAGAGGGGAGATTTATATGCAGAACCGCCTGATGATGGTGTATCACCAGGGCCGCATGCTGACGCTGACCTGCGGCGCTGCAGGCAGGATAGCTGACAGGGCGGCGATTGATGCAAGGCAGGTGTCCAACCGGAATACCCTGTGCCAGGATTATTTTGACAGCCTGCGGTTTTTTGACTGATCGCGCCCTGTTTTTTCACCCGGACCGCGCCTTTGGGCGCGGTTTTTTTGTGGTTGCACCTGCCTTGCCGGCACGATGTACCTGAACCGTTCAAGACGGGTGCAAAATACTTGCCGGATTCCGGATACGGCCTTTACCTGGCGTACTGGATGTGACGGCAGAGGAAGGCAATATCGTCCGATATGCCGTACCACCAGTTGCCGACCAGGAAGTTTTCATCGGTGACGCGGATGATCTCGCTGTTTTCGGGCATGGCGATGTTAAAGCGTTTGAAGACGGCTTCCAGTTCGGAGGGGGTATGTTCCTGCACGACGGTGAGCGCATCAAAATCCATCTCGACTTTCATCAGTTCGCTGAGATCCCCCAGGGTGATGGCGTTTTTCCCGAATTTGAGGTGGTTGGCGAGTCCGGCCATGTTAGTGCGGATCTGGGTGTAGACGAGCGCAGCAACAGGGCAGACATGCGGGCCGCTTTTCCGGTCAAAGATGCCAAGCTGGGTGTGATGGGGAAAGCGGTAATAGCTGTGGTGTTCAATATTCCTGGAGGGACTGGACGATTCATTGGCCAGTGCCGCAAGCAGGGAGCGACGGTTCTGCAGAAGATTGATGCTGGCTTGCATGGTGTTGTCCTCGGTGCGGTGCCCTGATTGTCAGATGGCTGTCTGCCTGTATTATCGCATGAGAAGCAGGCGCGTCCAATGACAAAACGCAGGCGTAAAGCCTGCGTTTGGCGGGTTTGTGAGGATGCGGATCAGTCGTCCCCGTATTCCTCGTAGTCATCACGCGGGATGTAGCCGCGGGAAAAGCCTTCATCGTCGAAACGGCTGCTGCCTCCCCCGTAGTCATCATCATCGTCGTCGTTATAGCTGTAGCCGCTTTCTTCATCATCGTAGTCGTCGTCCAGCTCGACGCGGTTCCTGAGGTAGATGAGGTCATCCTCGTCCTCGAAGATATCCTCGCCTTCGAGCATGTACGCCCGCATGAGGAATTCAACGGCATTTTCCTCGTCATCCATGCGCCGGTAAATCTGGCCAAGACGGTAGACGATGAAGGGGTTCATGTTTTGCGGACCGGCGGCGGTGTAAGCCTCGTAAAAATGATCCAGCCCGTCGTCAAAACGGTCCATGAAAAAACAGGCGTCGCCCATGGCGGCCTTGAGCCAGACATAGGCTTCCCAGTCTTCACGGGGCTCGGGCAGGATGGCGAGCGCCTGGTTGTAGAGATCAAGCGCCTCTTCATAGCGGCCCTGATCCATGGCTTCTTCGCCCTGTTCGCTCAGGGCTTCCATCTGCTCCTGGATATCTTCAGGCAGCTCAACGGCGTGTTCCATGCTTCGTTTCCTTTCGTGTGCGTTTCTTTTTTTTTACTACGTGTTTATTTTGCCGGTTTTTTGGCGGATCTGCCATATGTTTATTTGTGCTTTTATGGGGGGGCGGATCAGGGAAGAAGGCGTTTTCCTTGTCCGCTGGCAAAGGGTGTGGTATCTATATCAGGTTGTGGCCGGATTTTCCGGCCGGTTTTTACAATGGATGGACGGAAAAACGGGTATGGAAAAGGTAACGCCGGAACTGCAAAGGCTGATTGAGGAAATCCCGGAGATGCACGCCGCCCTGCAGATTGAATTTGCCGATCCGGCGCGTCTTTTCGATATGCAGCTGGGCTATGGCGTGGATGTGACGGGAAAGGATCTTTCCGGTACGGGAAAGGGGGAATGGCATCCGGCCTGGGTGGTGTTCGGCTATGACTATGGCGACCCGGTTTTCGTGGATACGCGCGAGGAGGCAAGGGGATTTCCGGTTTATACCGCCGAACACGGCACCGGCAACTGGGAGCCGCAGGAGATTGCGGGAACGCTGGCCGGTTTTATCCGGATACTGCTGTTGCTCAATGCTGCGATGGAGGCGGGAGATATCGATTATCGCAACCTGACGGCAAAGATGGCGCCGCATACAGGGAACATGGATTACTGGGATGTGGTGATTGAAGGGATCGAGGACAATCTTGAATAAAGGGAGCGGCCGTTTTTCCTGCATGGAAAACGGATGGATCATTGACTGAAGAAAGCGATACGATGAAAGAGATACCGGATTATATGGATGAAGCCGAGGCGGCCGACGAGAGCCGTCCTGACATGCGCCTGGGCTTTGTGCTCCTGGAAAAGGCGGAGATGGACTGGGATGCCTTTTTGCGAATATGCAGGCAGACTGGGGCATTGAGCTTGATGTCCGTCCCAATGACGAGAATACGCTTGTCTTTGACTATGAGGACATGATGGTGGCCGTGAGCTTTATCCCGGCGCCGATCCCGGAAGCGGCGGACAATGCCGCAAACAATGTCTTTTGGGAAGACGGCGTGGAAAAGGTGCAGCAGCACACGGCACATGTCATCGTGGCGGTCATGCGCTCGGAGGATGCGTTAACGCAGAGCCTGATGTATTCGATGGTGGCGTCCAGCCTGCTCAAGTCCGCCAATGTCATCGGTATCTACCAGGTGCCGACGGTGCTGCCTGCGGATTATTTTGTCATGGTGGCGGATTCGATCAGGGAAGATGTCCTGCCGGTGCCGACCTGGATTTATTTCGGGATTTATCCTGACGGGGATGATTTTTCAGGCTATACCTATGGCATGACGTATTTCGGCATGGATGAGATCGAAGTGATCAAGACGAAAGCCGAACCGGCAGACCTGTATGATTTCCTGATGGATGTGGCGTATTACGTGATTGATAACGAGGTTGTGCTGGGCGACGGCGATACGCTCGGTTTTTCAGAAGAGCAGAAGCTCCCGCTGACCCGCTCAGAGGGCGTGGCGGTTGATGGGGAGAGTATCAAGATCGGGTTTTAGGGTCCGGGCGTATTGTACCGACAGGCCCCGGGCCGTGTTTTTCGCGGGGCGAAAATGCGTTTGTGGCCGGACAGGACAGGGCACCGGTATGGCGGCGGGAAGGGGCAGAGCCGGGTGCGGCGCTGCCTGGCTTGCGTCGCGTTTGGCGTGATGGCATGGCCGGCGCTTTCTGCCGCAGCGGACAATTACCACGAAAAAGCCCTGATTTTCACCTACGAGCGTTACGAGCAGATATTGCCTTATACGATGGAGCCGGAGACGGCAGCCTCACCGGATACGCTGTACCGTCTCGGACGGCAGTGCGAAGACGGCGACGGAGTGGAAAAAGACCGGGAAAAGGCGGCAGCGTTTTACCGGCAGGCAGCAAAAGCCGGGCACCGTGAGGCAGCGTGGCGGCTGGAAGAAATGGGGGAGTGAGGCTGTGGTTGCGCGACAGCGGGCGCGCTTTTGCCGGGGAATACCCTTCGCGGGTGAACGTGTCTGCGACGAGCATAACGTAGGCCGGTGTCAAGCGCAGCGGACCCGGCGCCACGGGCATTTGCAGGTGCCACCGGGCATTTGCGGATACCCTTCGCGAGAGGACGTGTCTGCGATGAGCATAACGTAGGCCGGTGTCA
>JAJDFZ010000007.1 GCA_030269625.1 Oxalobacter sp. OttesenSCG-928-P03
TCGAGATGAGCGGCCTTGCGGCGTAACGGCATGATAACGGCACACTCAAGCAGTACCCCAAGCAGGATCAGCGTCAATGCCCAGGCATTGAGATCTTCCATATTCAGCCGGCGGTAACTCCAGAAAATCCGCGCGCCAATCCCCTCATGGCTTCCCAGAAATTCAGCAACGGCGGCGGCCTTCCATCCGGCAGCCAGAACTGTGGAAAAGGCGGCAAGCCAGTAAGGCCCGATACCCGGCAGTACCAGCAAACGCAGCATTTTTGTTTTGGATACTGAATACAGGCGGCTCATGGCAAACAGGCGGCGATCCAGTCCCATCATCCCCTGCGCCGTACTGCTGAAAACAAAAGGAAATGTCACGGCAAAAACGGTTGTGACAGGAACCAGTGATCCTGTTCCGGCCCACACCATCAAAAGCGTTATCCAGACAATGGCAGGACAGGCCTGCAAGCCTGCAACCAGAGGAGAAATCATGCGGAGCACACCCGGTATCATGCCGGCAGCCAGTCCCAGCACAACGCCCGCGATATTGGCCAGGAGGATGCCTGCAATGCCCCGCATCAGCGTATAGCCCAGTTCGCGGAAAAGTTCACCATTTTGCGCCAGCCTCCACCATGCCTCCATAACAGCGCCAGGCGATGGCGCAAGCTCAGGCCCCAGAAAATGATTCGCCATAAGCGCAGCAGCTGCCAGCAGCAAAAGGGATACCACGTATGGAAGCACCTTTTTCATCATGATTCCGGCAAAATAAATGAATCCGACGGCATCCCGTCTCCGGCAGGCGTATTTCGCAGTTCCGGAAGGATCATTTTCAAAAATGCGGCAACCTGCTCACGAACATTACCGGCAGGCTCAACATAAATCAGGTCTCGTTCGAGCGAAGCCTCAAGAACTGCCATTCCCAGCGTTTCACGAACCGGCTCCGGCAGGACGGCAGCCGCCTCTTTCCTGCTGGACCTGAGTTTCAAAACCGCGCCCTGCATCCTCTGGACAAGCTCTTTTGCCATTTCCGGATGTGCTTTAATAAAAGCCGTGTTGGCGGCAATACCTGCCAGAGGCAGCCGGGCAGGACCGCCAAAACGTCTGGCATATTCTTCCTCCAGGCTCGCCACAATCCGGATATCCTTCTTTTTCGCCAGCAGCAGCGACAAAAGCGGCTCAGGCATCAGCGCATAATGACGTGTACCGCGCATTATCTCCAGCATCAGTTGCTGTGGCGGCATTGGCGCAACCTTGAAGGTCATGCCGCCTTTTTTTCCCATTGCTTCCACGATGCCCAGCGCCGGACCATCCTGTGGCGTGACCGCCAGTGGCTCGCCGGTTTTCTTCAGGATGTCGGCGATATCCTCCAGCGACATCACTTTTTCTTTGGACGATGTAACGAAATAAAATTTCTTCCATGCTGTAACTGCAATCAGGGTCACTGGCGCCCCTCGCTTTGCCGCCTGTGCAAAGCCCTCGAGATTGCCGACCCAGAGATCCCCCTTTCCGGCAAGCATGACGCCACGAAGGTCATCCAGATTTTTCCAGTAGCGAACCTGAAGCTCATACCCTTTTGGCCATCCCTCTCCAATAGCAGACCATAGCGGAATCTGCGGCGTTGTCGCCGTTAGCGCTGTATACAGGACGATTTTCTTTGCCGGCACACTGTCTGCCGCCCTGGAAGAAGACGTGCCAAAGGCAAAAAATATTACTGCTGCAAAAAACAACATCCTGCTGAAAAACCTGCTTTGCATCACATATTCCTTCTTCGCCAATGCGATATCAAACATACGCCTGCGCGCGGCCCCCGATTATCAGAAACTGACACTGTAATTCAGTGCAACCACAATTCCCGGCTCCCACACCCGGTAACCGCGCTGGTTTGCAAGGTAATTGTAATATCGGGTATCAAAAATATTATCCAGTGTCAGTGAGAAATCATGTTTGAGCCCCTGGGACTCAAAACGGTAGCCAAGCGCGGCATTCAGGAGAATCACTCCTTTTGCTGTCTCCACATTTTCCGGTGTTGAATTCTGTGGTGCAATCATGCGGCTGTTTACATTGGCCCAGAACCCGTTTTGCCTGTAATCCAGTCCGATCTGTCCGGATATGGGTGCCACACCAGGTAGTGCCTGGTCTTTTTGCTTGTCCCTCCCGTAAAGTGCCGTCACGTCACCGTAAACAGCCCAGTTGCGATGAAACTGCCATCTTGCGTCCACCTCGGCACCATAGATACGGGCATCATCCACATTATCAAGCTCGATGCGTGTTGGGCTGACACGTTTTTCTGCAATGTAATCCGTAATGATGTTGGCAAAGAGACGGACGCCGGCGTGAAAGCCGGGGTTGTCATAACGCAAGCCGTACTCTGCATAATAGGTCCGCTCCGGGTCGAGATTGGGGTTTCCGTAAAGTGCTCCCAGGCTGCCTCCCAGATTGACGTACTTGAAACGTTCCATGAGATCAGCCGCCCGGTAGCTCGTTGCAACCAGAAAGGAATGTGACCAGTTTTTATCTGCCCGCCAGGTCAGGCCGGCATGCAGGTGGTAGCCATAGTCATCTTCGTCCGTACTGTCATACAGTTTTCTTGCCTGGGTACTATTGGAATTCGGCACAGGCGTAATCTCATACATGGACGTGGCTTTCGTATTGAGGTATTCCAGGCGGCCTCCCAGGTTCACGGTAAGTGTCTTGCTCACCTCCCAGTTGTCTTCAGCAAAGAGGCTGAAAGAAGTCTGGGTCGGGTCAGGCATGGTGTTGTCATAAAACTGGATAGGCCCGCCCGCCTGTGCAGGCCTGAATATGGAACGGTACCGGCTGGTCTCAACCGACCAGCGCCAGAATTCCAGTCCCGAAACAAGGGTATGCGCTCCCGCCTCGAATGTTCCCTGTACTTTTCCGCCCCAGTTCTCATGATGTGTCCGCGGGCGGAGCTCCAGGGGATATGCGCCTGTGGTCGCAGGAGGAATCCGGTCCACCTGGACATGCCGCTTGTTTTCGGAATAATAAAAACTGGCCTCCAGCATCTTCAGGTACTGCGCGTTGACGTCCAGTGTGGCATCCATGCTCAGGAAGGAAAATTCGGTACGCGGATACATCACCCTGGCCAGTTCCGGCATGGAGGAAGGGCCACCTGGTATCCCGATATCATGTCCAACGGATTTCAACGCTTCAAAAGACAGCATGAGGTTTTCATACGGCTTCAGGTTGAACACCGCCCGGGCCTGCTTGTCCCTGAATTCACTGTTGGGCACATTGGTATGGTGCCCCCCGTAGGTATCGCTGTAATCGCGCCAGGCCCCGGCAACCAGGCCGCTGGCAGCAGGGCCGGACAGGCTGACATTGCCATAGGCATTACCTCCTTCGGGATTGGAGCTGCCGGAAAGGGCAACCCGGCCATGAACTTCTTTCCCGGAAGTCAGAGATGGCTTGCGTGTAATGATATTGACCACACCGCCAATGGAACCCGTGCCATAAAGCGCGCTGACCGGTCCTTTCAGCACCTCGATACGCTCAACATCGGCAGGATTGATAATACCCAGCCGGAAATTGAGGTCTGTCGCGGTATTGATACGCTTGCCATTTAACAGAACAACCACGGAGGGACCGGAAAGGCCGCGAATGGAAATATCCTGCGCCCAGGGCGAATCGCCTGTTCGCGCAATACCGGGAATCCGCTGAAGCGCATCAACAATACTGCCCTTGGGCGCCAGTGCAATTTCCCTTTCGGTAACAACAGCAACCCCTCCCGGCGTATTGGATTGGGAAGTGGCGTATCCCCGCGCCGTAACCAGCACAGGGTCCATCGCGACTTCATTTTTGTCAGGCTCTTCCGCAAAAGCCAATTGAAACAGAAGCGAGGCGCACAATGTCCAAACTGCCTTTTTCATGAAAAGCAGGCCTGGACAAACCATCGGTTTTTTCATGCGTCTTTTTCTGATATGTCGGATTTAACGGCAATCAGGTTGGCATGGAGGGGATTCCCATAGAAAACGGTCTCTTCTCCCTGGTAAATGCACGTCTGGTTTCTTCCGTTTCTTTTTGCCGCATATAAAGCCTTGTCGGCCTGCTGCAGCATTTCCTGAAGCGAGTTGACTCCCTGATTCAAAGCCAGACCAATACTCAGGGTAATCGGTATGCCATTCCAGTTATCGCTGCCTGATGCGCTTTCTACGCTTTTCCGGATTCTCTCGGCAAATTCAACCGCAAATTTCTCGTCAATATCGGACAGGAATATAACAAACTCTTCACCGCCATAACGGGCCAGAAGATCGTAGGAACGCAAGCCTTCCTTCATGTGCGCTGCTGTCAATCTGAGGACCTCATCGCCAACGTGATGCCCGTAGTTGTCGTTGATCTGTTTGAAGAAATCCAGGTCCAGCATCATGGCGCAACATGAGCCGTTTGTCCGCTTCAGCTTGTCAAACTGTCTTGTCGCAAACTCCATGAAATACCGCCGGTTATAAATGCCTGTCAGCGAATCGATATAGGCATTTTCCTCCAGCTCCTTACCGTGTATGGCTGACACGATCAGTATGCCGCTTGCACCAATAGCCGAAATTTCCTCATTCGTGTAATTCCGCAAAGACGCGGTTATCAGGGTAATAAATCCCCAGAACATCCCTTTAATCATGATGGGAACAGCAATAAACAGTGTCCCTTTTTCGGAAAAGAACTCCAGCTCAACCTCGGTTCTGCTCATGATAAGGTGCTCACCATTTGAAAGCTTGTCCAGCCAGGCAACCGGCCACTCCTTGCGAACCTTGAAAAGCTCGCCATCTTCACTGTCGGTATAGTAAAACAGCCTTGAGCACTGGTATTTTCCGTCTATCCTTTCCACTTTCCACAGAGAAGACAGGTTGCAGTCAAAAACATCGCTCACATCCCGCAGGGAATTGATCACGGCATCCGAATACTCGTTTTCCATGAAAGAAATCAGGTTTTCGCCCAGTTGATGGACAAGCCCGATGTATTGCGCATTTTTGCGGTGTTCTGTCTCTGCATCATCACGTGATTTGTAGATGCAGTTGATGGGAATATTGATATTGAGGGCGATTTTGCGCGCCATATCGGCACAGGTATTCGAACCGCAGGCGCCGCAGTTGATGTTTTGTTTCGCAAAGGTATCCTTGTCCATCTGCGCAAACGCCAACTGGATATCCGCATCCGAAACGCTGCGCATACCGGTATAAACCGGTTTGTACTCGCGAAGGAAGTGCGAAAGATCAAAAGCGGCATCATACTTCCGGTGCAAATCCTCGTAATACGCCCTGTCGCGGCTGGCTGCGGCCTTACGGCCGGCATCCATTGCCGCATGCAACTGGAACATGTTGACATCGGAAACCCCGCCCGGACCGATATTGCACCCTTCCGCGCAATTCAGCACATCGAAAATACCGGGCAAAACGTTTTCCGGTGTTGTGGCGTATTCATCAAGACTGCGATAAACGCTGAACCCTTCTGATTTATCCACGCGTATCGATTGCCCGATAAAAAATTCAATATTTTCCTTGAGTCCCCCCGGCATGGGGAAAATGGCGCCGAGGCCGCTGTCATAATGATCAAATTCCGCTTCCTCATCAGGCAGTTCAATCCCGTGGGTATCAATATACTCCTGCAGCCTGGCAAAGGTGATGTTGTAATCGATCATGCCAATGGACTCAAACTCATGGCTTTTTGCGATACAGGGCGAAAGCGCGGCAATTTTGTCAGTAATTCCTTTGTACCGGGTCATATAAATCGCGGCACAGGCCATGGGGCTGTGAACCGGCGAAAGCCTGTCAAGGAGATCATGACGGTGAAGCTCACAATAAGAAACAATGGCAGGACAGGGCTGGGTAATAAGCGATACCGGCTTATAGGCATCGATGTAACGCAGGTAAGCCCAGATACAGATATCGGCCCCCAGCGAGACATCATAAATTTTCCTGACGCCTTTTGTTTTCAGCCAGGCAAGGATGTTTTTCCACTTCGGGAAATTGGACTTGAGCGAAGGCGCTGTAATAAGGGAAAGCGGCTCTCCCTTCTGCAGGTCTTTAAAAAACTGTTCCAGATCATCGGTATAGGAACGTGCATTGTGCTCACATACCTGAATGCACCTGCCACAGGCGATGCATTGCGAATCATCAACATCAACCTTGATGTTGCCGGCAGCATCCTGGTAAGTCAGGTTGGCTGTTTCGATCGGGCATTCCCTGGCACAGCGATTACAGCCAACGCAATTTTCCAGACTTGAAATGATAATTTTTTTCATTAAAGACATCCAATCCGGGCGGAGAGGCTGCGCGATAGTTGGTTGCTTCCAGTCAACATTTATCAAGTTAAAAGAGTATCATGAATTCTTTCTGTTTTTTCATATTTCATGCCTATTTTTTACACCGGACTTATAAGGAAAACCGGGCCACTTCAGCCGTTTCCCTCTTTTCTTCATCATCCGGGAAAAATTCTGCCCGGCAATAGATATGCTCAGCAGATAACAAAAAACAATTTCCGGCTTCGGGAAGACATGTTGAATTCAGATAATGGCGCGCAATATTTCCATACTTTTCCGACATGAAAAAAACTGAGGGGAAAACTGGATTGACCTGCCACGGCTCAGAAGGCAGATTTGAAAACACAATAAATCAACAAGTTACATCTCTTTTTTGTTTGGGCACAGGTAAAACTCCCCCGCAACCCGCGTGTTATCTCTCTCGCGCGTCATACATCTTTTCCAGCAGAGCGTTCAGCCTCTATATCCAACGACTTCCCCCATTCATCGTTCAGCACTTTAAGCCCCTCGTTCATTATTGTGTGGGTATCATTTGCTTTCCTGGCATATCCAAGGAATTCTCCTCTGTTAGCATCCTTGCTTGCAAGATAGTTAATCCCATTAATCATTTTTTGCTGTGATCGCGCCATATCGTTAACGGACATAATAAGATTTCTTATCAAAGGATCACTGTGAGTTATTGGTGTATCGGACGCTTCAACATCTTCAGCATTTTTTGCCAAAGCCTTCTCCCACGCCTCATCGAGCGACTCCATGCCATCCAGCATCGCCATGTATGCTTCATGCGCTTTTTTGGCGTGTTCCTGAAATTTCTTTCTATCGAACTCAGGCCCTTCGATACATGTAAGAAGGCCCATTATTTCATGCTGTGATCGTGCCAGTTCAAATATGGACATGATCATGTTTCGTATTAACAGATCACCTGGTGTCATGATTCCTTTGTCCTCGCAATCGCCTGAATACTGATAGCTGCAGGATCAGTGTCCATCCGCTCATTCAGCCTGTCTGCCACAGCCCTTATTGCATCATCTGATACCTGGAAGAACGTAATGGCATCTTTTTTTGGTTGAGTCTCGCCATGCCAGCTTAATAGAGACTTGAAAAGTGAACAACCTGTTGGAACTTTACACCTGGAAAAGAGGTTTACCCCATAGTGAGAAAAAGCCTTTTCTTCACTGACAATGTCAAAGAGACAACAGATTGACATAACCCCTTAATTTGATTGGCCTGCCCTAGAGGATTCGAACCTCTGACCTACGGCTTAGAAGGCCGTTGCTCTATCCAGCTGAGCTAAGGGCAGTCCGTGTGATTTAGCTGATATCAGAAAGATTATAAAACAGCCCGCGCAAGGCGAAGGTGGAATCATACCATATTCCCAATGTAATTCCGTTGCCGCACCTGCCCGGATGATGCGTGGATACGCCCCGGGATTGTCCGGGCAAACTCATCGGGAAAAACCCCTCTTTTTCCGGCAGGCATAAAGTATTTCTTTTTTCTGTCGTAAAAGAAGAGTGAAATCATATTTAAGGAAACATCATGGACGTATCTAGCATAGCCCGCCTGTCTACCGACATGGCGAACGAAAGAACCAGTGTTGCTGTTGGAACTGCCGTGCTGAAACAAGCCATTGATCTGCAGGAAATGGTAGTAACTCAATTGCTGGATGCTATACCGGCATTACCGGCCAACCCGAACATCGGGCGTAATATCAATACAACGGCTTAATTTTCGCAAGCAGGCTTTTATTCTACTGGGTCAGCCTGGCTGATCGGATGGGACGGGGCATTGAACGCCTCCGCTGGCAGTGTGCTACCATCCTGTAAAGCCTGATCTTTTGCTATTTCAAACAATCAAAAAATGCTCTGAAAAAAGCCAATCATCAGCTATGATGTTTTTTTTGGTTATTTTTTCAGCGGTATTTCCGCCGGGTTAGTTCCCGTTGCCGACAAATTTCCCCGTTTTTATCCGGCCGGATCAGCCTTGTCGCAAAAATGCAGGGAATGCCTGTTTTCAGTAAATAACCAGTCATTTGATCATCTGGCAAAGGAAGCAATATGCAACAAAATTTTCAGTATGTCGCCATAGGCGAGGAATTTCGAGATCCTATCGGCGGTGAATGGTGGGTCAAAATATCGGAGGACGAAGCGCAATTGATTTCTGATCCGGGTGTCATTGAAACGTTTAACCGGCAAGACCTGACAGAATCCTGACAGGATATTTTTTGACAGGACAGGCTATGCCAAACGAAATCAGAACGAGAAAGGAACTTTTGATACAGAAGCTGGTCAGTTATGACCTTGAATATTTTGTACAGTTCATTCGGACATCCGATGCTGCAAAAATTGCACTGGCGACCATGATGATGGAAGGATTTATTGGCTACAACAACTGGTCTGAGGATGCATTATATGAAGAATGCGTAAGACGAAGCCTTTTTTCAGACAATTAACAGCCATAACACGAAACACTTTAACGCGAATAAAAAACCCTGATTCCATCAGCGTGGTTATCGTGTGACATCACAGTTAAAAAAGAGTTAGCGAGTCTCTCGCTAACTCTTTTTTAATGCTTCAGGCATTTGGCTTTCACATCCAAATGTTGGCTATGCCGGTTTCAATCGCTTATCATTGAGCGGGTAAACACCCGTGGAGGAAATATGAAAAAAACGATGGCAATACTGGCCTGTTGCGTTATCGGGCTTTCTGCCTGTGGCGGCGGATCAGGTGACAAAAGCACCGCAAAAAGCACGGAAAAGAACACAGAAAAATCCGGCAGCAATCAATCCGCCCTCAATCAAGATGGGGTGAAATTCGCAAAGATGTTTTTTGCTGACGAGATAACCCGCTCTATTGATGCCGACACTTCAAGGATTCCGCAAAGCGAAGCTTTCAATCTGATCAAAATCCATGGCAGGGTTTCATCGGAATCTTTATCAAAATCCTATTCAGACAATGAGCAGGCTGCCGACGGAAAATACAAAAACAAAACCATGATCGTGAGCGGAAAAGTCAGGTCCGTCAGTAAAGATTCTTCCGATACACCCTATCTGCAGTTGAATGGCGATGGAATGATGAAAATGGTCAACGCCTACTTTGACAGGAAGAATGCAGGGGAACTGCCAAAAATATCAGTAAACCAAAGTGTCAACCTGGTGTGCGATGTTAAAAACTATATGATCGGACAGGTCGTATTAAAGGAATGCAAAACGCTTTCACCTTATGCAAAAGAAAAAATAACGGCACTGACAAATAGCGTTCCTGATGTGCTTTCCGGCCAGAAAACAATTGCGAAAGAATCTGACAACGCAATCAAGCTGGGATATGCCATCAGCGCCAAACTGCCGAAAACGAGCACATGCTGGTCAAATATCCGCGATAAAAAGTGCGAAGAGGATATGAAAAACATTCCAAAATAGGACATCGAAAAAACAACAACGGGTCAGCTTTAAAAAGCTGACCCGTTGTTGTTTTGGAAAATTTGGTCGGGGCGAGATGATTCGAACATCCGACCCTCTGGTCCCAAACCAGATGCGCTACCAGGCTGCGCCACGCCCCGAAGAACGAAATAATAACGCTATCTGAAGATGCGGTCAATCAATCTGTGCGGTTTATCGCGATTTCAGGGCAATTCACGCGCTTGAGGGCAAGGCCTAAGCAGCTTCCACCATACAATAGTCCGCTATTCGCTTTGCCATGGCATGGGTAAGTGATTCATTTTCCGCCTCAACCATGATACGCAGCAACGGTTCTGTGCCGGATGCACGAATCAGCACCCTGCCGCTGTCACCCAGCTCTTTTTCCACTTTCGCTTTTTCTTTCAGCATGGCCTCGTTTTCCTTCCAGTTGAAACCGGCAGGAATACGCACATTGATCAGTGTCTGGGGAAAAAGTGTCAGTTCGCTGCAGTATTCAGAAAGCGTGGTGCCGTTGCGGCGCAGGGCAGACAACACCTGAAGGGCAGAAACAATGCCGTCACCTGTGGTCTGCTTGTCCAGGCAAAGCAGATGGCCGGAGCCTTCTCCTCCCAGCACCCACCCGCGCTCCTGCATGGCTTCCAGCACGTAACGATCCCCTACTGCCGCCCGCTCAAACCCAATTTGCATTTTATTAAAAGCGACTTCAAGCGCCATGTTGGTCATCAGCGTCCCGACAACCCCTTCGACCGGCCCTTGTGAAATCCGGTCCTTGGTAATCAGGTACAACAACTGGTCGCCATTGTAGATTTGGCCTTTTTCATCAATCATGACGACGCGATCCGCATCACCATCCAGTGCGATTCCGATATCAGCGCCATGATTAACGACCATTTCCGCCAGCGCCTCTGGCGATGTCGCGCCGCAACCATCATTGATGTTTTCACCGTTAGGCTGCACACCGATGGCAATGACTTCTGCACCCAGTTCGTGAAAGACGTGTGGCGCTATGTGATAGGCTGCACCATGGGCGCAATCAACAGCAATCTTCATGCCGCGCAGGTCCAGTTCGCCCGGAAAAGTACTTTTGCAAAACTCAATATAGCGGCCCTGCGCATCATCCAGCCGGCGCGCTTTTCCCAGCCCGTCTGACATGGCGCACTCCATCGGGCGCTCCATCATTGCCTCGATTTCCAGTTCCATGTCATCCGGCAGCTTGTTGCCTGATGAAGAGAAAAATTTGATCCCGTTATCGTCATATGGATTATGGGATGCGGAAATGACAATGCCGGCAGCAATGCGCAGCGCTCGTGTCAGGTAGGCAACGGCAGGAGTCGGCATGGGGCCGGAAAGCATGATATCAACGCCGGCTGCTGAAAGTCCCGCCTGGAGCGCAGCCTCAAGCATATAGCCTGATATGCGCGTATCCTTGCCAATCAGAACCGTCGGCTGTATGGCCGATGTGCCGGAACGGGTCAGTACCTTGCCTGCGGCATAGCCCAGCCGCATGACGAAATCGGGTGTAATCGGGTTGACGCCAACACGCCCTCTTACGCCATCTGTACCAAAATATTTTCTTGTCATGGTTTTCCTGCAATTGTGTGCGATAAATCCAGCTACGCCATTTTACCTTGTTGCCTGCCAGACTTTAAGTGCATCAACGGTTTCTCCCACTTCGTGCACACGTACAATATTCGTACCATAGGCAACGGCGGAAAGAGCCGCTCCCAGATTGCCGGCCAGACGCTCTGAAACATTTTTTTTCGTGATGGCGGCAATGACGGATTTTCGTGAGAGTCCTGCCAGAACAGGTAACTGGAGTGACTGCTGTATATGCCCGATATTTTTCAGGAGCGTCAGATTGTGCTCAAAAGTCTTGCCAAAGCCGAACCCCGGGTCAACACAAAGTCTTTCCGGAGTGACACCAGCCGTTACCAGGCGTCCGGTCTGTGTTTCGAGGAAACTCGTTACTTCTTTTGTCACATCATCGTAGCCCGGCGCTGCCTGCATGGTTTTCGGCTCGCCCTGCATATGCATGACGCATAAGCCGCAGGCGCTTTTTGCCACCGCCCGGATGGATTCTTCTGACTGGAAGCCGGCAATATCATTGATCATGTCCACTCCTGCAGCCAGCGTTGCCTTCATGACTTCAGGCTTGTACGTATCAATGGAAAGCGGTTTCCCACAATCACGCAACGCCTCAACAACAGGCATGATCCGGTCCAGCTCTTCCTGCAGTGAAACCGGCTCTATTCCGGGACGGGATGATTCCGCGCCGATATCAATGATATCCACACCCTCTTCTATCATCCGGCCGGCATGCTCAAGCGCTGCTGAAAGCGCTGTGTATCTTCCGCCATCGGAAAAGGAATCCGGCGTGACATTGAGAATACCCATAACAAGGGGGCGGTAATCCGGCCCGGCCAGTTGGAAGCGGTAACGCCCGCATTGAAAAAAAGGAGTCATTGTTTCTGTTTCCTGCGAAATCCGAAAATACAAAAAGGGCCAGAATTGCTTCTCGCCCTTTTCGGTTCAGTCCAGGTTTGCATCAGGCTGGCGCCGTCGCGCTTTCTGATACACCGTCGGTCTCACCACCTGATGATGGTGCTGCTGGCGGCGTTCCTGATTTTGGCGGACGCGGATCGTTACCTTCCATAATGTCGTTCACCTGATCGGAATCCAGCGTCTCCCACTCCAGGAGCATTTTTGCCATTTTCTCGACCTTGTCGCGATTTTCATGGAGCAGCCTGCGCGCCAGTTCGTACTGCTGGTCCAGTATGGAGCGGATTTCGTTATCGACCTTTTGCTGCGTCGCCTCGGAAACCGTCTTGGCTGCCATACGGCCACCGTAGAACATATCCTGCTCGGTATCCTCATAAACCATGGTGCCCAGTGATTCGGACATACCATAGCGCGTCACCATGGCACGGGCAATCTTGGTTGCCCGCTCAAAGTCATTCGACGCGCCGGTGGACATCTGGTGCATGAAGAGCTCTTCCGCCACACGGCCGCCAAACAGGATGGCGATCTGCTCAAGCATCTTGTCCTTGTACATGTTGATCTGGTCATGTTCCGGCAATTGCCATGTCAGGCCCAGCGCATGTCCGCGCGGCATGATGGTGACCTTGTGAACCGGATCGGACTTCGGAAGCAGCTTGGCAACAACGGCATGGCCGGCTTCATGATAAGCCGTATTGGCACGCTCCTCTTCACGCATGACAAAGGATTTGCGCTCCGGCCCCATCAGAACCTTGTCCTTGGCATCCTCGAAATCCTGCATTTCCACAAGACGCTTGTTGCGGCGGGCGGCAAAAAGGGCTGCCTCGTTGACGAGATTGGCCAGATCAGCTCCGGAAAAGCCCGGAGAACCACGGGCAATCACATCGGCCTTTACATCGGCAGCAATCGGCACTTTGCGCATGTGCACAAAAAGAATCTGCTCGCGGCCACGGATATCCGGCAGTCCGACCACCACCTGCCGGTCAAAACGGCCGGGACGCAACAGCGCTTTGTCCAGCACATCCGCACGGTTGGTTGCCGCAACCACAATCACGCCTGAATTCGGTTCAAAGCCGTCCATTTCGACCAGAAGCTGGTTGAGTGTCTGTTCGCGCTCGTCGTTACCCCCGCCCATACCGGCACCGCGATGACGGCCTACGGCATCAATCTCATCGATGAAGATGATGCATGAGGAATGTTTTTTGGCTGTCTCGAACATGTCGCGCACACGGGAGGCGCCGACACCGACAAACATTTCAACGAAATCCGAACCGGAAATAGAGAAAAACGGCACTTTTGCCTCACCGGCAATGGCCCGTGCCAAAAGGGTTTTACCGGTTCCCGGCGGGCCAACCAGCAAAAGGCCTCTCGGGATACGGCCACCCAGTTTCTGGAATTTGTTCGGATCACGCAAAAACTCGACGATCTCGACGACTTCTTCCTTGGCTTCGTCACAGCCTGCCACATCGCTGAAAGTGACGGTATTGCTCTTTTCATCAATCATGCGCGCCTTGGACTTGCCGAAGGAAAAGGCTCCGCCTTTGCCACCGCCCTGCATCTGCCGCATGAAGAACACCCACACCCCGATCAAAAGCAGCATGGGAAACCAGGATATGAAAATCTGTGAAAGGAATGAAGGCTCCTCGGCCTGTTTGACATCAAACTTGACGCCATTGTTGACCAGATCACCGATCAGACCGCGATCCAGATAGGTTATGCCTGTCTTGACCCTGCGCCCATCTGTCATGTTGGCGACAAGAACACGGTCTTCAATAACCGCTTCTTTCACGCGCTGCGCTTTCACTTCCTCAAGAAACTCGGAATACGGAATCGGTGACGCACCGGACGTGGTATCCCGACCTGCGAAATGGTTGAAGGTCGTAAGAAGGATAACAATAATGGCGCCCCAAACGGCCGCCCTGACAAACATGTTATGCACGGTAACTCCTCAGGCGCATGGCACCTTTTTGATATATGTCTTTATTTTACCTACATTTCCTGTACTTCGCATCAAGCCAGGTCTAATTTTGGTGCCACCCGGAAACATAACATGTTTCCTGTACTCAATAACGGTCAATATACTGGAAAATTTAACCCTGATAGAGGTGAATATGGGGACAAAACCGTTGAAATCAAGCGTTTTTACACGGGCTTCTCAGCAATCTTTCAGGTTTCGTCCCAGGAGGTAAATTTCTGATGACTGGTTACGGCTTGCCTTCGGTTTTTTTGACACAACCGACTGAAATTGCGCCCTGAATTTTGCCAGTATTTCGTTATAGCCTGCCCCATTGAAGCATTTGACAAGCAAGACACCATCGGGTTTCAGATGTGCCTGTGCAAAGTCCAGCGCAATATCCAGCAGATCCTCCATCCGGGCGGCATCTGCCGAAGCAATACCGGAAAGATTGGGGGCCATGTCCGACAGGATCACATCGGCCTTGCGTCCCTCGAGCATGGCTTCCAGTTTCTCCAGAACCGCTTCTTCCCGAAAATCCCCCTGAAGAAACTTTACCCCCTGTATGGCTTCCATTGGCAACATGTCGATACCGATCACATCTCCCCGTATATCGCCGCTGTTTCGTCCCATTTTCCGGACAACATACTGGGACCAGCTTCCGGGAGACGCACCCAGATCCATAACCAACTGCCCGCTTTTGAGCAATTTGACCTCTTCGTCAATTTCCTTCAGCTTGTATGCCGCTCTTGAGCGGTAATCCTCTTTTTGCGCAAGCTTTACATAAGGATCGTTCAAATGGCTGTTCATCCAGCTTTTATTGAATTTATTTTTTGCCATTGGCGTACAATACCCTTTTTGGGAAAGATTATGTTGAAATTAACTCCAGCACAGCGCCGCTCCCTTCGAGAGCAGGCACATGGACTAAACCCCGTTGTCATGGTTGGCGATGCCGGCCTGACTGAAGGTGTCATTAAGGAAATCAGCAGCAGCCTGGATGCGCACGGACTGATCAAAATCCGTGTTTTCGGGGATGATCGCGCCAACCGGATCGACATCTACCAGGCCATCTGCGCTCAGTTAAATGCCGCGCCCATACAGCATATCGGAAAACTGCTTGTCGTTTATCGCCCGAAAAAAGAGAAAACAGCGACGCTTCCTGAAGACCTGAAATCCCGTGCGCCAAGAGAAGTCAAAACCGTCCGCCCCGGCGCCGGAGCCATGCGCAACCGCGTCAAAAAAATCACGGTAAAAGGGAATGAGCGAGTCACAGCCGGGGGCAAAGTCAAACGCGCAAAAACACGCCAGACCAGCGCCAAGAAAAAATCCCTGTCCTGATTATTGTCAGGACAGGGACTGTCGTATCAGCAATCAGATATAAAGCACTTCCAGCACTTCGTATTCGCGAATGCCGGAGGGCGCTTCAACTTCAATCACTTCCCCTGCGTATTTGCCAATCATGGCGCGAGCAATGGGCGAAGTAATCGACACTTTCAGTTCTTTCAGGTCCGCCTCATCATTACCGACAATCTGGTAGCGAACCTGCTTGCCGTTATCGAGATCTTCCAGAAGCACCGTAGCGCCAAAAACAATTTTTCCGTCAAGTTTCAGCGTGGTCGGGTCAATCACCTGCGCTGAACTCAGCTTGGTCTCCAGTTCGGCAATCCGTCCTTCGATAAAACCCTGTCTTTCCTTGGCTGCCTCGTATTCCGCATTCTCGGACAAATCACCATGGGAACGCGCCTCGGCAATGGCCTGGATCACCTCGTACCTGTCTTTTGTCTTCAGTTTGTGCAATTCGTCACGCATCATCTGTGCGCCACGAACAGTAACCGGAATTGTGCCCATATTGCTTGACATAACTTACTGCTCCAAAAAACCAGCGAGGTCACAAATGACATTGCTTCCAATGCCAGTATGACCTCGCAGAAATTGATAAGTTTAACGTTTAGTGTAAGGTTTTATGCAAAGTTTGTAAATCATACACATGGATATCATCCAGGTAGGCCATACCCTGCACTGTTGCCTCTGCTCCTGCGATGGTCGTAATTGTGCTGACACGGGCGGCCAGCGACGATGTCCGGATGGCGCGGGAATCGGCGATGGCATTTCTGCGTTCTTCCACCGTGTTGATAACCAGCACGATTTCGCCATTCTTGAGCAGGTCACCTACATGTGGGCGCCCCTCTGCCATTTTGTTGATCATTTCCGCTTCCATGCCGGCAGCCCGGATGGTTTCAGCCGTACCGCGAGTCGCGACAATCGAGAATCCCAGACGAATCAGTTCCCTGGCCACTTTCACGGCACGAGGCTTGTCGCTGTCCTTGATGGAAAGGAAAACCTTGCCGGATCGCGGCAATGTCACACCGGCCCCCATCTGCGACTTCACATAAGCCTCACCGAAAGTTTTGCCAACCCCCATGACTTCACCCGTCGATTTCATTTCGGGGCCTAAAATCGTATCAACACCCGGGAACTTGATAAACGGGAAAACCGCTTCCTTGACACTGAAGTACGGTGGAATGGTTTCGCTGAAAATACCCTGTGAGTCCAGCGTCTTGCCAACCATGCAGCGGGCAGCAATTTTGGCCAGCGGCAGTCCTGTGGCCTTGGAGACAAATGGCGCTGTCCGCGAAGCGCGTGGATTGACCTCCAGCACGAAAACCTTGTCAACTATCTCACCATTCACTTCTTCCTTCTGAATGGCAAACTGGACATTCATCAGGCCAACCACATTGAGTGCTTCAGCCATCAGTGCGGTCTGGCGTTTGAGTTCATCAACCGTTTGGCGGGACAGTGAATAAGGCGGCAATGAACAGGCTGAATCACCGGAGTGAACACCGGCCTGTTCAATATGCTCCATGACACCGCCAATGAAAGTCCGTGATCCGTCTGAAATACAGTCGACATCCACTTCAATCGCATCATTCAGGAAACGGTCGAGCAATACCGGGGAATCATTTGAAACCTTGACAGCCTCGCGCATGTAACGCTCTAGGCCGCTTTGTTCATGCACGATTTCCATGGCACGCCCCCCCAGAACATAAGATGGGCGGACAACGAGCGGGTAACCGATTTCCTGCGCCAGTTCAAGCGCCTCTTCTTCGGTACGCGCCGTGCGGTTTGGCGGCTGACGCAAATCCAGATTCTGCAGCAGCTGCTGGAAACGTTCGCGGTCTTCCGCAGCGTCAATCATGTCAGGCGACGTGCCAATGATCGGCACCCCGTTTTTTTCCAGGTCCAGCGCCAGTTTCAGCGGCGTCTGGCCGCCATACTGGACAATGACGCCCATGGGTTTTTCCAGGTCAACGATTTCAAGCACATCTTCCAGTGTCAGCGGCTCAAAATACAGGCGATCGGAAATATCATAATCCGTTGAAACAGTTTCCGGATTGCAGTTGACCATAATGGTTTCATAGCCATCCTCACGCATTGCCATCGCCGCGTGAACACAGCAGTAATCGAATTCAATTCCCTGCCCGATCCGGTTCGGCCCGCCGCCCAGCACCATGATTTTCTTGCGGTCGGAAGGGTTGGCTTCGCATTCCTCATCATAGGAGGAATACATGTAAGCGGTACTGGTTGCAAATTCGCCCGCACAGGTATCCACCCGCTTGTAGACCGGCCGGACATTGAGTTCGCGGCGCTTGTTGCGGACTTCTTCATCCGTGGTCTTCAAAAGCCAGGCCAGCCGGCGATCTGAAAAACCTTTCTGCTTGAGCATAAACAGCATATCCCGATCAAGGTCAGCCAGTTTCTGCTTGTCCAGCCAAAGTTCAATATCCACGATTTCCTTGATCTGCGCCAGGAACCAGGGATCAATATCCGTCAGGTTGTACACTTCCTCAATCGTGAAGCCCTGGGCAAATGCATCGCCAATGTACCAGATGCGTTCCGGGCCCGGCTCACCCAGTTCTTCCCTGATGACTTCGAGATCGGTCGTTTTCTCGTTCATGCCGTCAACACCGACCTCCAAACCACGCAAGGCTTTCTGGAAGGATTCCTGGAATGTCCGGCCAATAGCCATGACCTCGCCGACAGATTTCATCTGCGTTGTCAGGTGTGGATCTGCCAGCGGGAATTTTTCAAACGTAAAGCGGGGCACCTTGGTGACGACATAGTCAATGGTCGGCTCAAAGGAAGCCGGTGTCGCACCGCCGGTAATGTCATTTTTCAGTTCATCCAGTGTGAAACCCACTGCCAGCTTGGCTGCAATTTTGGCAATCGGGAAACCGGTTGCCTTGGAAGCCAGTGCTGATGAGCGCGAAACACGGGGGTTCATTTCGATGACGATGATACGCCCGTCCTTTGGATTAATGGCAAACTGGACGTTGGAGCCGCCTGTATCCACGCCGATTTCCCGCAGGATTGCAATGGATGCATCGCGCATCACCTGGTATTCCTTGTCGGTCAGGGTCTGGGCAGGCGCAACCGTGATCGAGTCACCCGTATGGATGCCCATCGGGTCCACGTTTTCAATCGAACAGACGATAATGCAGTTGTCCGCACGATCACGAACCACTTCCATCTCGAATTCTTTCCAGCCGATCAGCGACTCTTCAATCAAAAGCTCGTTGGTGGGAGACGCTTCTATGCCGCGGCGGCAGATCAGCTCAAATTCCTCGCCATTGTAGGCAATGCCGCCACCGGTGCCACCGAGCGTGAATGAGGGGCGGATAATGACAGGAAAGCCCATCTGCTTCTGGACTTCCCACGCCTCTTCCAGGGTATGGGCAATACCGGAACGGGCTGATTCCAGGCCGATATTGGTCATGGCTTCCTTGAACTTGGAGCGGTCTTCCGCCTTGTCAATGGCCGTAGGAGAAGCGCCAATAAGCTCCACCCCGTATTTATCAAGGACACCGTTGTTGTACAGGTCAAGCGCACAGTTCAGCGCGGTTTGCCCGCCCATCGTCGGCAAGATGGCATCCGGCCGTTCTTTTTCGATGATCCGTTCCACCACACGCCAGTTGACCGGCTCGATGAATGTGACATCGGCCATTTCCGGATCAGTCATGATGGTAGCGGGATTGCTGTTGACGAGAATGACCTTGTAGCCTTCCTCACGCAATGCCTTGCAGGCCTGCGCGCCGGAATAGTCAAATTCACAGGCCTGCCCGATGATGATCGGACCGGCGCCAATAATGAGAATGCTTTGGATATCAGTACGTTTTGGCATATTTTTCGCTGTTTATTTTTGTTTTGCCTTTTCCATCATGCCGATGAAGCGGTCAAAAAGATAATCGACGTCACCGGGCCCTGGAGATGCTTCGGGGTGTCCCTGGAAACAGAATGCAGGCTTGTCCGTGCGCTCAAATCCCTGGAGTGTCCCGTCAAAAAGAGAGCGATGCGTGACGCGGCAATTGGAAGGAAGCGAGTCCGTATCCACGGCAAATCCGTGGTTTTGGGAAGTGATCATAACCTTGCCGGTATCCACATCCTGAACCGGATGATTGGCGCCATGATGGCCGAATTTCAGCTTGCCGGTCTTTGCGCCGGATGCCAGGCCCATGATCTGGTGTCCCAGGCAGATACCGAAAAGCGGTATGCCCAGTTCAATCAGTTCCTTTGTTGCCTCAATGGCATAAGTACAGGGTTGTGGATCGCCCGGCCCGTTGGAAAGGAAAATGCCATCCGGATTGTAGGAAAGCGCTTCTTTGGCTGTTGTCTTTGCCGGCAGAACCGTTACTCGGCAGCCGCGCTCGGCAAGCATGCGGAGAATATTGCGCTTGACACCGTAGTCAAAGGCAACCACGTGATATTTCGGGTTTTCCTGTCTGCCGTAACCAATACCCAGACGCCATTGCGTCTCGGTCCATTCGTACGGTTCTTTTGTTGTGACTTCCTGGGCCAGATCAAGGCCGGAAAGGGATTTGGCCGAGCGGGCCAACTCCAGTGCGGCCTTTTCATCTGTCCCGGTCACGATGGCGCCACTTTGGGTGCCTTTTTCTCTCAGAATGCGTGTCAGCTTTCGGGTATCAATACCGGCAATCGCAACAACATTACCTGCTTTCAGGTAATCCGGCAGCGACTGGATCGTCCGGAAATTTGAAGTCAGCGGCTGCACATCCTTGACGATGAGTCCTGCAGCATGAATGCGCGTGGATTCCACGTCCTCGGGATTAACGCCTGTATTGCCGATATGGGAATACGTCAGAGTGACCATCTGGTGGCTGTAACTGGGATCGGTCAGAATTTCCTGATAACCGGTCATGGCAGTATTGAAAACAACCTCTCCCGATGTCTGACCTTCTGCACCAATGGAATAACCGCGAAAGATGGTGCCATCAGCTAATGCCAGAATGGCTGGTGCTTGTTGACCTAATGGAAATGACAAAGGTAACTCCTGTCTGGTTACCGTAACTGCACCGCGTCATCAGGCCGCATAAATCTACCGAATAGACTGTTTTTATTCGGTAGAAACGTTTTTACAGGGAGCTGGATATGCAGGCGCTACGGTTGAATTGAATTTGTTTTACCGATGGAATTATAGCCGAAATTCCTCACCCCGGCAAACGCCCGCGACAATTTCCTGCGCAAAAGCAGATCAGAAAACCGGCCTGCCCTGTCAGGCGTGATCGCCGTAATTCAGCCCCATTGCATCACGGACATCCCGCATGGTTTCCTGAGCCAGACGGCGCGCCTTCTCACAGCCTGCAGCGACGATTTCCCGCACATAGGCCGGATTGTCCAGGTATTTCTGGGCCCGCTCGTGAAACGGTTCCTGCTCACGAATGATCGCCTCAATCACGGGTTGCTTGCATTCGATGCAGCCGATACCGGCTGAACGGCACCCCTTCTGGACCCACTCTTTGGTATCGGCATCCGAATACACCACGTGGAACTGCCAGACAGGGCATTTTTCAGGGTCACCCGGATCGGTGCGGCGAACACGTGCCGGATCTGTCTGCATGGTCCGTATCTTGCGATTGACCTCATCCCTGTTTTCGCGAAGTGAAATGGCATTACCATAACTCTTTGACATTTTCTGTCCGTCCAGACCGGGCAGGCGCGATGCTTCCGTCAGCAATACCTGCGGCTCTACCAGTATCTGCTTGCCGGTTCCTTCCAGCCAGCCAACAAGCCGCTCACGATCAGCCATGGACAGGCTGCCTGCACTTTCCAGAAGGGTTTTCGCTTCAGCCAGGGCATTTGCATCCCCCTTTTCCTGCCAGGCCGACCTCAGCACAAGAAACTGCCGGGAAACCTTGCCTCCCATTTTTTTGACCGCCTCCTGCGCTTTTTCGGCGAAATCCTTTTCCCTGCCGTATATATAATTAAAGCGACGGGCCATCTCGCGCATGATTTCAATATGCGGAATCTGGTCTTCACCAACGGGCACCTGGTTGGCACGATAGACCAGGACATCTGCCGCCATCATGACGGGATATCCCAGAAAGCCAAATGTGGCCAGGTCCTTGTGAGCGATTTTTTCTATCTGATCTTTGTACGTCGGCACCCGTTCCAGCCAGCCCAGGGGGGTCGCCATACCCAAAAGCAGTGTCAGTTCGGCATGCTCAAGCACTCTTGACTGGACAAAAACCGAAGCTTTTTCCGGATCAATGCCCGCAGCCAGCCAGTCAACCACCATATCCCACGTGCTTTGCTCAATGGTTTCAACTTCATCGTAATGGGTTGTCAGGGCGTGCCAGTCTGCAACGAAAAAGAGGCTTTCCACTTCATTCTGGATGCGGACCCAGTTTTTGAGTGCACCGTGATAATGGCCCAGATGCATGGCGCCTGTCGGGCGCATACCGGAAACAACTCTAGCAGGATACATGATGATTCACACTAACGTAAAAAGAAGGTAACAGGTAAGAGAATGGTTTTGACAATAACCGCACCGGCATGCATCAACGGACGCATCCAGTAGTTCAGCATTTTAAAATAAACCAGCGCCAGCACAATAAAAAAACCATATGGTTCAATGCGGGCGAATTTCCAGGCCACATTGGTCGGCAAGAGGCTCGTCAGGATCCGCCCGCCATCCAGCGGAGGCAAGGGGAAAAGGTTGAAAGCAAAAAGGACCAGATTGATCACGATACCGGCATCGGCCATTTTCATCAGGAACGGCTCTTTCAGGCCGGAAACGACCACGATAATCTTGAAAATCTGCCACAAAAGCGCCATAAACAGATTGGATACCGGCCCTGCCAGGGCAACCAGGGCTGAATGCTGACGGGGATTGCGCAGGTTGCCGAAATTGACGGGAACCGGCTTGGCATAGCCGAAAACAAACGGGCTGTTCAAAAGAATCAGCGCGGCAGGAATGACGATTGTGCCAAAAAGATCAATGTGCCTGATGGGATTTAAGCTCATCCTCCCCAGCGAATAGGCTGTTGTATCGCCAAAAAATTTGGCCACATAGGCATGGGAGGCTTCATGGAGCGTAATGGCAAAAAGAACCGGCAGTATCCAGACTGCGATGGTATAGAGAGTATTGTTCATCGGGGAGATTCTACCAGAGAGATTACCTGTTGATCATTGTCGAGCAAAAACTCCCCGCTGTATGGTCGTCGGCCATCTGTTGCAGGCCAAAAACCCTGGCGTCACCGCCTCCCTGGCGCACCAGAACGGGATCCTTGTCTGTCATGTCGATGACCGTCGTCGGAATAAAGCTGCATGCCCCGCCATCCACAACAAGATCAACCTGGTTCTTCAGTTTTGTATTGATCACCTCAGGATCTGTCAATGGATCGGTTTCTCCCGGCAAAATGAGCGTTGTGCCCAAAAGCGGTTCGCCAACTTCATCAAGCAGCATTTGCATAATCCGGTTATCCGGTACACGAATACCAATGGTCTTGCGGGAAGGATGGCTCAACCGACGCGGCACTTCCTTCGTCGCTTCCAGAATGAAGGTGAACGAGCCGGGCATGGCCGCTTTCAGCATGCGAAACTGGCTGTTGTCGATTTTGGCATAGGAGCCGATCTCGCTCAAATCCCGGCACATCAGGGTCAGATGATGCTTCTCATCCACCTGGCGAATCTGGCGAAGCCTGTCTGATGCGGCCTTGTCATCCAGACGGCAGGCCAGGACATAGCATGACTCGGTAGGCACAGCAATAATGCCGCCCTTGCGCACGATTTCAGCCGCCTGTCTGATCAGGCGCTGCTGCGGGTTCTCGGGGTGAATCTGGAAAAATTGACTCATAACTGCCTCCCTTTTCTGGCGGGTAATCCCGCATGTCAAAATGGTCAGACTACGCTGTTTTGCAAGGCTTCAATCCGCTTTTCAATCGGGGGATGTGTTCTGAAAAGCGCTAAAAAGTTGCTGGAACTGTTAATGCCGGCGGAAACCAGATTCTTGGGCAATTCACCCGAATCAAGGCCGCCAAGACGCTGCAGTGCATGGATCATGGGCTGGCGACGCCCCATCAGCTTTACCGAACCGGCATCGGCACGATACTCGCGCCGGCGGGAAAACCAGGCAACGATGATGGATGCCAGAACGCCGAAGGCGATTTCACAAATGATGACGGTAATGTAATATCCGGCACCGCCCTTGCTGTCCGAATCCCGTGAGATCGCCTTGTCCACGACAAACCCGACAACACGGGCAAGGAAAATAACAAAGGTGTTGACCACACCCTGCAGAAGGGTCATCGTAACCATGTCACCATTGGCGATATGGGCCACTTCATGCGCTAAAACGGCTTCGACTTCCTCGTGTGTCATGCCCTGCAAAAGGCCGGTCGAAACCGCAACCAGCGCGGAATTTTTAAAAGCGCCTGTGGCAAAGGCGTTGGGTTCCCCCTCGTAAACAGCCACTTCCGGCATGCCGATCCCGGCGGCAGCGGCCAGTTTTTCGACTGTGGAGAAAAGCCACCTTTCTGTTTCATTTGCCGGCGTGGTAATGACATGTGCGCGAGTACTGCGCTTGGCTAACGTCTTGCTGAGGAAAAGCGAGATGAATGAGCCCGTAAAGCCAAAAACCAGGGCAAAAAGAAACAGTGAATAATAATCCAGCCCCTGTGCGGTAATGTATCTTCCTGCCCCCAAAAGTGAAAGGACAATAGATGCCACCAGCATGACGGCAAGGTTGGTAAGAAGAAAAAGAATCACTCTCATTGTTTTTAATTCCTGCTAACAAACGGGAAAACCCGATATGAAATATAGGGTCAGGCTAGAGCATTTCAAGGCAAATGTCACCTGAGACCATCTCATACGGCTATTTTAATGGTAATAATTTGTAAGCTGCACGTTTTTCTGGACACCGGCACGAACGGCCGGTCAGAACCAGTCCTTCCAGATCGGTGTCAGGCCATCCGGCAGGGGAGGCAGCTTTCCCACATCCAGGTAGGTTTCCCCCGGAGCATGAAAATCGGAACCGGCCGAGGCAAGAAAACCATACCGTTTTGCCAGTTCAGCAAAATAAGGATAAAGATCCCGGCTGTGGCTGCCGGTAACCACTTCAATCCCTGCACCGCCAAGCTGCTTGAACTCGTCAAACAATGCCAGAAGTGATGTTTCGGATATTTCATAACGGCCCGGATGGGCAATAACGGCAATACCGCCGGCATCCTTGATCCAGCCAACGGCTTTGTCCAGCGTGGTCCACTCGTGGAACACGTAGGCCGGCCGCCCCTTTTTCAGATACTGCTCAAATGCTTCTGTTGTGGTTGAGCAGATTTTTGCATCGACGAGAAAGCGTGAAAAGTGTTTCCGTGAGATGACGATAGGATCAGACACCTGCTCCACAACACCTTCATAGGCACCCGGAATACCCAGTTGCTCAAGGCGCCTTCCGATTTCAACAGCACGCTCGACACGTCCTGAACGATTGGCATCCAGCTTGCTGATGAAGTCCTGGTTGTTTTCATCAACCTGCAGCCCCACAATATGAACAGAACGGCCTCCCCAGGTAATGGAGATTTCAACTCCGGGTACAAAATGGATACCCGCCTTTTCGCAGGCCTCTCGCGCCTCGACAACACCGCTAACCATGTCATGGTCTGTCAGGGCCAGCGCTTTTGCACCGTTGGAAGCTGCACGTGCCACCAGTTCCTGTGGCGCCAAAAGGCCGTCAGAACACCAGGAGTGGGAATGTAGATCGATATTCAGCATGGGGAAAAAGATGCGATAACCAAACCATTATTGTAGTACGAATCTGAAAAATTGCCTGAAAAGGGAACAGGCAGAGCCTCCTCAGTCAGATCAGGAAATCCTCAATCAGTTCCGTAACGGCCTTCCGCCGCTCCTGCCCCGGTGGCGGATATGAAAGCGCATGCCACACAAAAAGAGAGATTCCGGGCCGGAAGGTTTCATGCCATTCCGATGAAATTCAATGAAAATTCAGGGATGAAATGTACCATGCTCATAACGTTAACGGATAAAATCAATGTGAAACGCATGGCTGCGCACCCTTTCCTTATCCCGGCCTCCCCATGCTGCACTTGTGTCTAACTGAATACAGGCGAAAAAATTTATGGCAAATATTTACAAACTGGGCGAGCATGTTCCGCAAATCCACCCAACAGCGTTTATCGCGCCGAATGCAACACTTATAGGCAATGTTGTTGTCGAGGCCAATGCCTCCGTCTGGTTCAATGTAGTCATACGGGCAGACAATGATCTCATCGTCATTGGCGAAGGATCAAACATCCAGGATGGCGCTGTCCTGCACACGGATGCGGGCCACCCTCTCATCATCGGAAAAAACGTAACAGTCGGACATATGGCCATGCTGCATGGCTGCACCGTGAGTGACAACGTCATCATCGGCGTAAGGGCAACAGTCCTGAATGGCTCGGTTATTCCGGAAAACACACTGGTCGCCGCTGGCGCGCTGGTTGCGGAAAACAAGACCTTCGAGCCGGGATCGCAACTGATCGGGGCGCCGGTCAAAATGCCGAGAAAACTGGATGAAAAAGTGGCCATCAGAATTCCGCGTGCGGCAAACTACTATGTTGAAAACCGCCAGCGTTACCGTGAAAGTAAAATGCAGGTACCGCTTGATGAGGTCATTACCGAGGATTTCACCTATAAAGTCGCGGAAAAAAAGAGCCGGTAATCAGGCATTTTATGATCACGCAATGCACAAATCCGGTATCGGAGTAAAATGGCGTCTTTTCCTGAAATCCGGATAACATCATGAAAGACCGTCTGCAAAAATTTCTGTTCGAACACGCTGCTGTTCGCGGTGAATTTGTTGACCTGACCGAAGCGTGGGAGCAGGTTCAGGCCAACCACGCCTATCCCCCGGCTGTTACCAACCTTTTGGGTGAGATGCTTTCTGCTGCGGTGCTGCTTGCCAGCAATATCAAATTCAACGGCACGCTGATCATGCAGATACAGGGAAGCGGTCCTGTCAGCCTTCTGGTTGTGGAATGCGATTCCAGCCTGAATATCCGGGCAACAGCCAAACTGGCTGAAAACGCTGTCATTGCGGATGATGCCACGCTTCGCCAGCTGGTACACGTAAACGGGCGGGGACGTTTTGTCATCACGCTCGACATGAATGACAAGGTTCCCGGCCAGCTTCCGTACCAGGGCATTGTTTCCCTTGAGGGAGACAGTCTTGCCGAAGTCATTGAAAATTACATGCAGCAATCCGAACAGCTCAGCACCTGTATCTGGCTGGCAGCCGACCACAACGTTTCCCGGGGCCTGCTCTTACAGAAACTGCCGGAAAAAACAGGGGAAGACGGCCTGAGCCAGAAAACAGAAGAAGAGGCCCGGGTATGGGATCACCTTGTCGCGATTTCCTCCACGCTGAACCGTGAGGAAATGCTCAGCACCGATATTGACACCTTGCAGCACCGCCTTTTCTGGGAAGAGGATATCCTGTCATTTGAACCGCAGCAACCGGTTTTTGCGTGCAGCTGTTCCAGCCAGAAAGTGATGGATATGTTCCGTATGCTTGGCGAAACCGAAGTCAGCGCCGCCCTGGAAGAGCAGGACGGCAATCTGGCTGTGAATTGTGATTTCTGCGGCAAGGCCTATCGTTTTGACAAGGTGGATATCGCTCAGATTTTTGCCGAAGACACCGGCACCTCTCCCGCTGCCGGCTCCAAAAACGCCATGCACTAGCCCTGACGCAAGTCAGACGGGCAATCCGTTTATTTTCCTGAGCAGCCGGAAGAGCCTTTCCGCTGATGCGGCATCGGTAAGGACCGGCATCGCGCACAGTGTATTAAGCTGATCCTGCTCCGAAACATTCCGGTTGCCGGACAGGGCATCCTTCAGAACTTCCATCTGTATCTGCCGCCGCCTTTCGGCAAACTCAGGAGGGCTGTCGATTGAAGCCATAATTTCCAGCCGGAGCAATCTCTCCTGCAGTTCTGGCTGACGGGAGACAAGCTCTTCCCGATAAGACGCGCTTTTTTCCGTCAGGGCCTTCAGGGCTTTCTCAAAACGGGAATCAAGCATTTCCTGCCCTGCATCCGGCGGCAGCCTGTCCCACAGCGCCTTAAGGCTGTCAAGCATTTCCGGGTGATCCGGAATGGCATTTTCCAGCTTGTGACAAATAGCCAGTTTTTCAAAAAAAGTTTCAACCTGCTGTATTTTTTCCTGGTCCCTGATCGTCTGCATGCGCGCCAAAAGCACGCCAACCGCACTGTCATAACGCGCCTGAATTTCACTTTCCCGTTCTTTCGGAACCGGCCCGGCAGCACGCCACGCGGCATCGGCATTTTTTAACGCCTGTTTTATTTCCACGATGGTTTTTGCATGCTCTGTCTGCAGCTTTTCGCAGATATTTTCCTTTTGACGAAGATGTTCGAGGCGCTCCTTGTCTGCAACCTCATTGAGCCTGGCCCGATGCGAAAAAACCGCTTCAGAAGCACTTCTGAACTGTTGCCACAACTTCTGGTCTTCGCGATTGTCCAGGGGGAATTGCCTGGCGCTTTCCTGCCATTGTTCCTGCAACTGACGAACCGCCCGGCTCGCTTTCCTGTCCTCGGGATCAAGCTTTCTGACTTCGTCGATCAATGCCTTGCGTTTTGCCACCTCAATCTTTGCCTGTGCTTTCAGCGGGTCATTCAGGGGGCGCATCACCTGCTCAAATGCAGCATCCAGCCGCTTTTTCTCTTTTCGGGCAATCGGACCGATCTGCTGCCATGCCCGCTGCATTCGCCTTTGATACTCAACAAGACTGCGCCAGTCTGTCTTTTCATCTGCGGCATCAAGATTCAGCGCAGACAGAGTCTCCCGGACACCGTCAATCAGGGATTGCGCCTTGAGTACGTTCTGCTCACGAACAATCGCCTGGGATCGGGCATATTCCAGAACAGGCGCATAAGCACGATTACAGGCCGCATCAAATTGCTGCCACTGGCTCCTGGACGCCATTCCGGAAGATTCATTAAGCGCTTTCCATTTTTCACGCGCATCCACAACCGCTGCCGCCAGTTCCTCAAGTGTGTGATCACGATCCGGCAGCGATTCAACGATGCGGATCAGCTCTTCACGTGACGCCTGCCCTCCCCAGCGCGCCCACCCGACGAGGTTCTTGAGTTCGGCGCGCAATTCGGCAAGAAGCGCCTTTTGCTCTGCTGTCGGCTCAAAAACAGAGAAATCCAGGCGGCTGATCTGATCGTTCTGAGCCGACGCTTCACGAACAGCGCCTTCCTGGATCGCTTTTTGCATCAGCAGCAGGGAATAGGAAAAAAGGGATGCCGTTTCAGCAGAAGACAGTTTCTGCCCGGTATCGGGCTTCTCGCTCCTGTCTTCGCTGCCGGCCTGTGATATCAGCGCATCAAATCTTGCCTGCAGGGCTGCCATGCGCTCACGGTTATGCAGCGGCGGCAGGGATTGCCATTTTTCGCGAACTTCACGCGGCTTTAACGCTGATATCCCTGCACGCTCCCATTCATCCAGCGCGTCTTCCCGCGCCTTTGCGACCTCGAATGCCTCTGTATGCCGGTCGGCATGATCTTTCAGGCGGGTCGCGGCCTCATCAAAATCCTGCATCAACTGGCGTGGCAGCGCGCCCCACTCCTGCGAGGCTGACCACGCTTCAGAAGGCGCCAGAAGATCATTTAAGCGCGCGGCTCTTTCTGCCGGTGCCAAACCGGCCTCGTCCTCTTCGAGTTTTCGCAAGCCGGCCAATGTATCCATGACCTGGCGCTGCAAAGACGCCTGATCGGCAAGACGTTTGCCAATCTCCTCCCGGATCCTTTCGTACCGCGCGATCTGTGCCGCATCATGATTGCCTGTCTTTCTGACGGCCTCCCACTGGCGATCCAGATCAGCAACCAGGTTCGGAAGCAGATGAGGTTCATTTTTCAGATTCTCCGCCGAATCAATGCATGTCTGAATGCGGTTTTGCTGCCTGTCGCGCTCAGTCATCTCGTCAAGCCTGGACTGCATCAGGCGGGTTACACGGCGATCGGTATTGCGCATGGCCTTTCTGACCTGCTCCAGCGCGTCTTTGGAATAAACTTTTTGAGCGGCAATCAGGCGGGCATCAGCAAAATTGCTTTGCAGGATGAATGCCACGGCATCACTTTCGTTTTCAGGCAACTGTTCAGCCTGCAAAATCGCTGCCTGCCTTGCCTCATTGAGAGCAGCCTGCTGTGCGTTTTTCTTTTCTTCGGAAAAGGAAGTGGAATCAGGCTGTTTTTTCCCGAACCGCTGCAATAAAAAATCAAACATAAACCTGAAACCCGAGTAATATCGCGATCAAATTGAAACCAGATATTGATGATAGCAAGACTCAGGCAAAATGCATCTTTTTGTGAGCAAGAAAATGAAAAAGTTTTTTTAACTTTTACAGATAAGCCATGAGAAAAAAAGGGAAAAACACATTCCCGCTAACAGGAATTACTGCTTCCCGACCGCGCAGATATCACACAGAAAGATAAAGAAAGAAAGCCGGAGCAACCCGCCAACCGGTCAGTTGCCGGCACATTCAACCATCAATTGTTGCCATGGCACGAACTTGCACCGCTCTGATGCAGGTCATAAGCTTCCGGCAGCGTATCATCCTCGGCCAGACTGTCATACATGGCCATCTTGATATCGTACATGGCCGCCTTGCGATTATGGATGCCCATGATCATTTGGCGATCAAGTTCGGTTTTCATGTAAATCCGTTTCAGATGATCGGCATGGTGTTTGGATATAAATCTTTTCATATAAGCCTCCATCCTGAGGTATTGCAGATAACATCCTGCTGCCCTGCCTGCAAATTACAGGTGGCAAATCTTTTGAAGCTATCCGTTATCTTGAAAATGTGTCTGCTAAATGGCCTGGCGACCATGTTCCCGGGCCAGATTGGAAAGCAGGGGCTGCCTGTTTCCCAAATGCGGGGATGGCACCTCCGAGCCCTGTAAGCCGGACTTGTCTGTCAAGTTACATTTTAAACCTGAATAGCCTTCTCCGCCAATCTCATTTATTGATATAGAGCAATATTTCTGAAAATTTTGCCTCTGCAGATCAACGGCAACATGCTCGGCCGTTTCGCTATCGTCGTTCCACATAAAGGCGCTGGCCAGGGAAAACCAGCCTTCCCTGGAGATTTTCTCTTGCGCCATCGGAAAAATATGATTTTCTTCCCGATCCAGCATCTGGAACATGTTCTGGCAATACTGTTCTGTTGCAGCCTTCAGCTCTGCGCTGATATCGCGGCGGTCGGCCAGGGCCTGGTTAAGAGACAGGCAAATCAAATCATGCAGACTGATTGCAGTCTGGTGCAAGGCATCATGATCGTCCATCATCGCTCCGCTTTCCGGAACCATCCGCCGCATCCCGGGCAGAAAATGAACTTCCAGACGACGTTGACAGCATTTTTTCCGTAACGGATAAGTAAACTGAAGCAGCATCTCAAGCGCGTCTTCAGAATATTCCTTCCGGTCGCAAAAATCCCGTACCTGCCCCCTCAAAGAAAGCAGGTCTTCCCGCAGACAGTCATTTTCCAGTTGCATGGCAACCTGTGCATAAGTGCTCGACAGCATAATTTTCACCCCGACTTTTGCCGTGTAAAACAAATCGTGTTGATAAAGAGTCCCGCAAAACAGCAAAGTTCAAGCCATCCGATTGTTTTATTACGGCAGAATACGATGCTTTTTCAAGGGTTAACATGAAATTTTTCATGTATTGCTGCACATTTGCATTGCGAAGGCGCAATACGCAGGGGAAAAGGGATAAAAAATCAGGGGACGGCATTCATCAGAAAGGGGCCTGACACGCCCCCTGTTTACCAAAGAGATGCAGCAGGCGCTCCCGGCAATGATATGATTGGTGGCAGAAAGCCCACTTTATGCCGCACTCATTCCACTGAGGGAGCTGAACCATGAATGAAACTTTGCAGACAATCCGGCAACGCCGTTCGATCAGGAAATTTCAGGATACTCCGGTCCCGGATGAAGTGACAGAAGCCATACTTGAGGCCGGAAGAGCGGCGCCCTGCGCCATGAACCGGCAGGAAAGACACTTTACCGTCATTCAGTCGCCCGAACTGCTGGCTGACATGAGCCGTGAATCAAAGGCAATTGCGGTCGGCCTTAAAAACCGGCATCTGAGCCTGATGGCGCAAAGTGAAAACTATCATATCTTTCACCATGCACCGCTGGTTATCGTCGTCTCAGGACCTGAAGAGGAATCCCTGGTGGAATCGGATTGCGCTGCCGCCATCCAGAATATGCTGCTGGCGGCAACGTCTCTCGGCTATGGCAGTTGCTGGATTGATTTTGTGCTCTTTCTTTTTCAGGGTCCCAAAGATGCAGAATACCGTTTCCGCCTGAATCTTCCGGAAGGCTACCGGCCTTATGGCTCCGTCGCAATAGGGCTCGGGGAAGACGGTCCTTCTGGAGAACGGGCCATCCGGGGCAATACTGTCAACCATATTCGCTCGGCATAACGTTTTCTGTACAACAAAAAACCTGACTTTATGTCAGGTTTTTTGCATTCAGGTGCGCCCCTGAACCATCAGACACGGTTTATCCGCAGGTGCCAATTGCGCCGCAGGCTATACAGAAATCACAGCCATCCTTGCGAATCACTGCTGTATTGCCGCACTCGCTGCAGTATTTCCCGCTGGTAAAAAGTGCCGGCGAACGCTGCGAAACCTGGCGTACCGGCTCATCCGCCACGACACCCAGCGGCTTGACCGGATGTCCATCCGGCGTGAGAATACCCAGCATCACGTAGCGATGAATGACCAGCTGGGCAATATACGCCACTGTCGACGGGAAACTGGCCTGCCGGTCACTGCCGGGAACACGGGCAAGGAAATCCCCGCGGGGTTCGGCATAATTGAGAAGCTTGCGCAGTTTCATCCCGATCCACGCCGGATCTATCACGCGCATATCGACGGACAGCAGTTTGCACAAGGCATCAATCGCATGCGGATGTGCACCAGTCAGCCCCATGCTGTACGGGCGTCTTGTGCCATCCGGCATCTGCAGTTCCTTGAGCATCAGCACGAAATCATCACCGGTAGACGGGTTCTGGACATCGGCTACCCAGGCAAGGGTGCCATCTGCGCCGGTTCTCGGCTCATTGGGAATAAAAAGGGCATCCATTACCGGGCTGGGATCGCCTTTTTTATAATCCAGGGCACCCAACTGGTTGTAGCGCCATATCAATAATCTGGCAAACGCCGCCGTGGCGCTTGGCACGAGAACAGGCTCCTCGCTGGGCGGCATCGGCATTTCAAAAGAATCACCCTTGGATTTCGCCAACATGGAAAAGCGGTTTTCAAGCCATGCCCTGTCATTGGCGCGCATATCAGTGGAGAGCATCTTGGCAATGGCATCCAGCCCGCGTGGCGTCTGGCCGCCGAGTACCCATACCTCAAACGGAATGCCATCCTTGTCTGAAACCGCGATGGCAAATTCACCCTGCGGACTCTGTATCTGCTCACTGATCCAGCCGGAAGCGCCGGCAGGCAGAGCGGGGCGTGAAGGCCAGCGAAGCGACGCCAGCGGAGCGGAGGTAACGACCTCCTTTAAGATCATGCGCCTGTCCTGCTCGGAAAGAACGGCATGCGCCTGTTCCGGCGCACCGGTTTTTTGCGTATCCTCTGTTGCCGTTTCTGCCGGAACAGACAGAATAGCCGAGCGGATACTGTTTGGCCGGTACGTCGTAATCCCTTTCAGCCCTTTTTTCCAGGCCTCGAAATACAGGTTCTTGAAATCCTCATAGGGATATTCCTCAGCGACATTGACGGTTTTTGATATGGCCGCATCCACATAAGGCGCGACTTCTGCCACCATCAGCATATGATCCATTGCGGAAATCTCCAGTGCGGAAACGAAGGATTCCGGCAGACTGGAAACATCATTTCCCAATCCCCGGTAAACCCGGTAGGCATGATCTTCCACAATGTAATTTTTCCTGGAACCATCCGGCATGCGCTTGACGCGGTTGTAATACCAGGAAAACGCCGGCTCAATACCGTTTGAGGCATTATCGGCAAATGCCAGCGAAATCGTTCCTGTCGGCGCAATCGAGGTAAGATGGGAATTACGAATACCCTGTTTCCGGATACCCTCTTTGATCTCATCCGGCAAACGCGAGACAAAACCGCTCGCCAGATATTTTTCAACATCCAGCATCGGGAAAGCGCCACGTTCCTGAGCCAGTTCGACTGACGCCGAATAAGCCGCATCACGCATGACTCTGGCAATCTCTGCTGCCAGTTCACGCCCTTTTGCCGAGTCATACCGGATTCCCAGCATGATCAGCGCATCACCCAGACCGGTAAAACCCAATCCGACACGCCTTTTTGCCTCGGCTTCTTTTGCCTGCTCTTTCAGGGGCCATTGTGTCGCTGTCAGGACATTGTCCAGCATGCGAACGGCCACCTTCGTTACCCGCGACATCAGGGCAAAATCAAAAAGCGGCTGCGCGGAAAACGGTGCCAGCACATAGGATGTCAGATTGAGACTGCCAAGACAGCAGCAGCCGAAATCAGGCAGGGGCTGCTCGCCACAAGGATTGGTTGATTCCACGACTTCGCAGTAAGACAGGTTGTTTTCGCGATTGATCCGGTCCAGATACAGCACACCCGGTTCTGCGGCATTATAGGTGCTCTGCATGACCATATCCCAGATCGCTGCCGCCCTGACCGTGCGGTAAACCCACTTGCCGTCATCACGGCGGCAGGCGCCTGCCGATTTCAGTTCTTCATTCGGCTCGGCGCTGTGTACCAGCTCAAAATCACGGTCATTTTCCACGGCGTCCATAAACGCATCTGTTACACCGACAGAAACATTGAAATTGCTCAACTGCCCCTCTTCCTGCTTGACGGTAATGAACTCCTCAATATCGGGGTGATCAATATTCAGCACGGCCATTTGCGCGCCACGGCGCGCGCCTGCTGATTCCACAGTTTCGCAGGAACGGTCAAAGACACTCATGTAGGAAATAGGGCCGGATGCGCTGCTGCCGGTTCCCTTGACCATGGCCCCCTTCGGGCGAATGGCGGAAAAGTTGTATCCGACACCGCCCCCTCTTCGCATGGTTTCCGCTGCCTGCGCCAGAGCGGTATAAATACCGGGCTTGCCATCCACCACACTGGAAATCGAATCACCCACCGGCTGCACGAAACAATTGATCAGCGTTGTCTGAAGACCCGTTCCCGCCGCACTGCTGACACGGCCTGCAGGAATAAAGCCATTTTGCATGGCCCAGAGAAATTCCTCTTCATATTGTTTCCTGTTTTGAGGAGATTCCACCTCTGCCAGCGCCCTGGCTACCCGCTGCATGACTTCTTCTGCAGTTGTCTCATTTTCCCGGGCATATTTTTCAAGCAGAACTTCGCGGGAAATTTCCTGCGGTGCGGATAATGCCGCAACGGCACTTTCGTGTAATGGCATAAATAACTCCTGAAAACAGCAAAAAAGAATAAAACTGAGCGAATTTAAGCGAATTTAACAAAAATTAGCAGAAATTGCAGAGCTCAAACAAACCCGAAACGGGCTTGCCATGTCTAAATGACAACCCCGGTTTTATTTTAACGCTTTATTGAAAATGCTTCAGGCGAGCTCAGACAGCTCATCAATGAGCTGCGGCACCAGCTCGTGCAGGTCACCAACCACGCCATAGTCAGCAACCAGAAAAATGGGGGCATCGGGATCCTGGTTAATGGCCACGATGGTTCTGGAATCCTTGATACCGGCAACATGCTGTATGGCGCCGGATATCCCGACCGCAAAATACAGTTCCGGTGCGACGATTTTTCCGGTCTGCCCGATCTGAAGATCATTTTTGACAAATCCCGCATCCACGGCCGCACGTGAGGCACCGATCGCTGCGCCAAGCCTGTCTGCCAGGGCTTCAAGCAACCTGAAATTGTCAGCCGAGCCGATCCCCTGCCCGCCTGCCACAATCACCCTGGCATCAGAGAGATCCGGCCTGCCGGTTCTGTCCACTTCGCGCGAGACATAAACAGCCTTGCCTGTATCTGCCACGGCGGGAATATTTTCGATGACGGCATTGCCATCCTGTGCAACTGCAGCAAAAGCTGTCGGACGGATGGAGAGAACTTTTACCGGGTCGGATGACTGCACCGTCGCAATGGCATTGCCGGCATAAACCGGTCTTTCAAATGTATCGGAGGAGATAATCCCGACAACTTCGGAAATCATTTCCACATCCAGCCTGGCAGCAACTCTGGGCAAAACCCCTTTTCCAAAGGTCGTGGCAGGAGCCAGAATATGCGTATAGGCAGAAGCGGCTGCAAGTACCTGCTCGGCCGTGTTTTCAGCCAGTCCGTACTGAAGGGATGGCCCATCCGCCAGCAATATCCGCGAAACGCCGCGAATACCCGCCGCGGCTTTGGCCACTTCCCCGCACTGATATCCCGTAACCAGGATATCCACCATGCCGCCGCACTGCGATGCCGCAGCAACAGCACTGGCCGTGCTGGCCCTGAGCTCCCGGTTATTGTGTTCTGCAATGACAAGTATCGACATATCTTTTCGCCCGGTCAGATAACTTTTGCCTCGGTTTTGAGTTTTTCAACCAGGGTTGCCACATCAGGCAGCATCTGCACACCTGAGCGTGAAGGCGGTTCCTCCACGCGCAGCACTTTCAGACGCGGTGTAATGGCAACGCCAAGCGCTTCCGGTGTAACGATTTCAACCTGCTGTTTTCTTGCCCGGGCCATATTGGGAAGGGTGACATACCTCGGCGCATTCAGGCGAAGATCTGCTGTAATAACGGCAGGCAGCGGCAAAGATATCTCTTCCGTTCCTTCGTCGACTTCCCGAATCACCCGGGCCGCACTACCCTCAACATGGACAGCCGAGGCAAAGATACCTTGCGGCCAGTCTAAAAGGGCTGCCAGCATCTGCCCTGTCTGGGAAGCATCATCATCCGTTGACTGCTTGCCCATCAATATGATTTGCGGCGATTCTTTTTCGGCAATGGCCCTGAGCAGTTTGGCAATAGCCAGCGGCTGAAGCGTTTCCCCGGTATGCACCAGGATGGCGCGATCCGCGCCAATAGCCAGGGCAACGCGCAGGGTATCCTGCACCTTTTCCACACCGCAGGAAACCACAATCACCTCGGTCACTGTGCCTGCCTCTTTCAGACGAACGGCTTCTTCCACGGCAATCTCATCAAACGGATTCATCGACATTTTGACGTTTTCCGTTTCAATACCGCTTTTATCAGCTTTCACACGGATTCTGGCATTGAAATCCACAACCCGCTTGACGCATACCATAACCTTCATTTATTCACTCCACACCCCCTTTGCCTTCCTGAAAGCACAAAAAGACAAAAGGTTACTTCCTTTTCAGGTAAATGACATATTCACCATCAGATTCCTGCTGGTCCAGCAGTGTATTGCCCGTTTGCTGACAAAAAAAACGGAAATCGCCCACCGCCGCGGGGTCTGTTGCGAGTACCCTCAGGACCTGACCGCTTTCCATGGCAGATAGCGCCTTTTTGGCCCAAAGAATCGGCACGGGACATTTCTCGTTCCGTGCATCAACTTCCCGTGAAACAGCCGTGTTATCCATCAGGCAAACGACATCAGTCCAGACGCTCGTCAATCCAGGCGCTCACGCTCTTGAGCGCTTCCGGCAAGGCGGATGGATCCGTGCCGCCAGCCTGCGCCATGTCCGGCCGGCCGCCTCCCTTGCCTCCAACCTGTTTTGCAACATGATTGACGAGATCACCTGCCTTGACCCTGGACGTCACATCAGCGGTCACACCGGCAATCAGGCTAACCTTGCCGTCACTGACACTGGCCAGCACAATCGCGGCGCTTTTCAGGGAATCTTTCAGCTTGTCCATGGCATTGCGAAGGCTTGCCGCATCCGCGCCATCCAGTGTGACAGCCAGTACTTTGACCCCCTTGATTTCCACTGCCTGGCTGGCAAGCTCGTCACCCTGGCTTGACGCCATTTTGGACTTGAGCGAGGACAGTTCCCGCTCCAGCCCACGTACCTGTTCCTGCATCTGGTGAATGCGGGTTACCAGTTCTTCCGGTTTTGTCTTCAGCACAAAGGCGGCCTCATCCACCTTGCGCGACAGGGTCTGGATCAGATCAAGCGCCACGGTCCCGGTAATGGCTTCGATACGCCTGACGCCGGCAGCAATACCGCCTTCAGAAACAATTTTGAAAAAACCGATATCCCCGGTGCGCGCCACATGGGTGCCTCCGCACAGTTCGCAGGAAAAGCCGATATCCACCACGCGGACCTCATCGCCATATTTTTCGCCAAAAAGCGCCATCGCGCCGTGGGCAATCGCCTGGGTGTACGGCATCAGTTTGGCATTCACATCCTGGTTGGAGAGAATCTCCTTGTTCACGATTTCCTCGATCTCGCGTATTTCCTCCTGTGTCAGCGGTGCGTGATGACTGAAATCGAAACGGGTTCTTTCCGCATCAACGAGAGAACCCCGCTGGGCGACATGCCCTCCGAGCACCTGGCGCAACGCCTTGTGCATCAGGTGGGTTGCCGAATGGTTGCGCATGGTCTGGGCACGCAACTCCAGGTTGACCCGGGCACTGACGGTATCTCCCAGCGCCAGCCTGCCTGTCAGCAGCCAGCCATGATGACCGGCAACATCCGCCTGGATTTTCTGGGTATCTTCCACTTCAAAACGGACGCCATCGGCAACAAGCGCCCCGCAATCACCAACCTGGCCGCCTGATTCCGCATAGAACGGCGTCACATCCAGCACGACCACGCCATGCTGCCCGGCCCGGATTTCCTCGACTGGCGTGCCATCAACATAAAGGGCGATGACTTTGCCTTCCTCCTGGAACCGGGTATACCCGACAAATTCGGTATTGTCACCGTGGTAATCCAGTATCGCAGCCATCTTGAATTTGCCTGCGGCACGCGCAGCGGCTTTCTGGCGCTCCATGGCTTCGTCAAAACCGGCTTCGTCCAGCGTGATATCCCGTTCTCGACAGATATCCGCCGTCAAATCCAGCGGAAAACCATAGGTATCGTAAAGTGTAAAGGCCGTTTCACCATCCAGTACCTTTATCCCTGCAGGCAGCGCGGCCTCGAGAATTTTCATGCCGTTTTCCAGTGTCTCACCAAAACGCTCTTCCTCATGCAGAAGAATACGCTCAACCTGGGAAGCGGATTCGCGCAGTTCGGGATAGGCATCACCCATTTCATTGACCAGATCCTTGACCAAACGATAAAAGAATGGTTTGGACTGACCGAGTTTGTGCCCGTGACGAAGCGCACGGCGGATAATCCGGCGCAAGACATACCCGTGTCCGTCACTGCCGGGAATCAGTCCGTCAACAATCATGAATGCACTGGCACGGATATGGTCTGCAATAACGTTAAGCGAATTGTTGGAGAGATCCGTTGTATTGGTTTCCCTTGCTGCAGCGCGAATCAGGTTCTGGAAGAGATCAATCTCATAATTGCTGTGAACATGCTGCAAAACGGCAGCCAGTCTTTCCAGGCCCATGCCGGTATCGACAGAAGGCATGGGAAGCGGTGTAAGGTTACCCTCCTCATCCCGGTTGAACTGCATGAAAACCAGGTTCCATATCTCGATATAGCGATCACCGTCCTCATCCGGGGTGCCAGGCAGTCCGCCAGGAATCTCCGGACCGTGATCATAAAAAATCTCACTGCACGGGCCACACGGGCCGGTATCGGCCATCTGCCAGAAATTGTCCGAGGCATAACGCGCACCCTTGTTGTCCCCGATGCGGATAACCCGCTCCTCTGGCAGGCCGATGTCATTCACCCAGACATCATAGGCCTCGTCATCTTCCTGATACACCGTGATCCAGAGTTTTTCAGGCGGCAGCCCGTATACCCCGGTAAGCAGTTCCCAGGCATAGCGGATGGCATCCTGCTTGAAATAATCACCAAAACTGAAGTTGCCCAGCATTTCAAAAAAGGTGTGATGGCGTGCGGTATACCCTACATTTTCGAGATCATTATGCTTGCCACCCGCCCTGACGCAGCGCTGGACCGTGGTGGCACGCGTATAGGGGCGTTTGTCGATGCCAAGGAACACATCCTTGAACTGCACCATGCCGGAATTGGTCAGCAGCATGGTCGGGTCATTTCCCGGCACCAGCGGACTGGAGCGCACGATGGCGTGCCCTCTCTCGGCAAAATAACCAAGGAATTTGTCGCGTATTTCAGAAGATTTCATGATCGTGAAAAGAGGCGTTAGCGCAAAAAAAAGATTATACGTTATCCACCAGGACAAGCACGGCTCTCATGATTGTCCCGGCGGCTGTCTCATAGCATCAGCCAACCCATCGGCGCGCGTTGCGGAACATGCGCATCCAGGGGGAATCTTCACCCCAGGAATCGGGATGCCAGGAATGCTGCACCGTGCGGAAGACACGTTCAGCATGCGGCATGAGAACGGTAAAGCGCCCGTCATCTGTCGTAACCGATGTAATACCATGCGGCGAGCCATTGGGATTGAATGGATATACCTCGGTTGGCATACCGTAATTGTCGACATACCGCATGGCAACATGCGCCCGGCTGATGTCTCCCTGACGGGAAAAATCAGCAAAACCCTCGCCATGCGAGACGACAATCGGTGTCCGCAATCCGGTCATGCCCTCAAAGAAAATGGACGGGGATTCGTGAATCTCGACCATGGTAAAGCGGGCTTCAAACTGCTCTGACTTGTTTCGGGTGAATTTCGGCCAGTACCGTGCGCCGGGAATGATGGACTGAAGATTGCTCATCATCTGGCAGCCATTGCATATGCCCAGGGCAAAACTGTCTTTTCTTGAGAAGAAGGAAGAAAACTGCTCCTTGAGCATGTCATTGAAAAGAATCGTCTTGGCCCAGCCCTCACCGGCACCGAGCACATCGCCATAGGAAAAACCGCCCACAGCGATCATGCCCTGGAAATCAGAAAGACGGGCACGGCCGGCGATAAGGTCGCTCATATGCACATCCACGGTGGAAAAACCGGCTTTATGCATGACGTAGGCTGTCTCGACATGCGAATTAGAACCCTGCTCGCGCAAAATGGCGACTTTCGGACGTATGCCCGTCACAATATAAGGTGCGGCAATATCCTCCTGCATATCAAAGGGCACGTGCGGGAGAATTCCGGGATCAACCGTATCCAGAATACGGTGGTATTCCATATCGGCACAGACCGGGTTATCCCTCAGGCGCGCAATCCGCCAGCTGGTTTCACTCCACAAGCGGTTCAATCTGACCAGCGACTGCGAGTAAACGGTTTCAGAACCATGGACAAAAGTCAGGCTGACGTCATCCATCAGTGTGCCGATAACATGGGAGTGATAGCCGAGATTATGCTCATGCAGGCGTTGCTGAACAACTTCGAGGTCATCAGCGCGTATCTGGATGACGGCCCCCAGTTCCTCGGCAAACATGACCCGGAAAAGCCTTTCGTGAGGCACACGCGTTTCGGCGGCTTCGGTCAGGGCATCCAGCATGGAATCGAGGGAAATATGCAAGCCCGTGCGTGACGCAAAACCCATCTCGCAAAGGGTGACAAAAAGACCGCCATCAGAGCGATCATGGTAGGCCAGCAGCCTGCCTTCAGCATTCAATTGCTGGATAGCGGCAAAGAAAGATTTCAGGTCTTCCGGATGGTCCACATCAGGAACCTCGTGGCCAATCTGCCCTGTTACCTGTGCCATCGCAGATGCGCCAAGCCGGTTAGTGCCACGCCCCAGATCAATCAGCATCAGCACGGTATCACCCGCATCGGTTTTCAGTTGGGGGGTCAACGCCTTCCTGACATCGTAAACCGGCGCAAAGGCGGAAACAATCAGGGAAACCGGAGAAATCACCTCTTTGTCCCTGCCCTCCTCCTGCCAGGTCGTGCGCATCGAAAGCGAATCCTTGCCGACAGGAATACTGATGCCCAAAGCCGGGCACAGCTCTATTCCCACCGCCCGGACCGTATCGAAAAGCGCGGCATCCTGACCAGGCTGACCACAGGCCGCCATCCAGTTTGCCGAAAGTTTGATATCCGATATGCTGCTGATCGGTGCAGAAGCAATATTGGTGATCGCCTCGCCAATCGCGATGCGCCCGGAAGCCGCCGCTTCGATAACGGCAAGCGGTGTTCTTTCACCCATTGACATGGCTTCACCGGCATAACCGGTAAAACTCATCAGCGTCACGGCACAATCCGCAACCGGAACCTGCCAGGGACCAACCATCTGATCTCGCGATGTCAGACCGCCTACTGTGCGGTCTCCAATCGTAATCAGGAAAGACTTGTCACCAACTGTTGGCAACTGCAGAATTTTTTCAGCGGTTTCTCCCAGCTTGAGGCCAGATACATCAACCGGCGCATAATCGCGTTTCACATGGGTCACATCCCGGTGCATTTTGGGCGGCTTGCCTAAAAGGACATCCATGGGCATATCGACAGGTTCGTTGCCGTACTGCGGATCAACCAGCTTTAACTGGCGTTCTTCCGTTGCCGTGCCAACGACAGCAAAACGGCAGCGCTCCCTTTCGCACAGCTTTTCAAACAGAGGCAGGCTTTCAGGTGAAATTGCCAGCACATAGCGTTCCTGGGATTCATTGCTCCAGATTTCCTTGGGCGACATTCCGCTTTCTTCCAGCGGAACGCAACGCAGATCGAAAACCGCCCCGCGATTGGCATCATTGGTGATTTCGGGGAACGCATTGGATAATCCGCCAGCGCCGACATCGTGGATCGAAAGGATTGGATTGTCATCTCCCATGGCCCAGCAGGCATTGATGACTTCCTGCGCGCGCCGCTCCATTTCAGGGTTTCCGCGCTGCACGGAATCAAAATCCAGATCCGCTGTATTGGTGCCGGTTGCCATTGAAGACGCGGCACCGCCGCCCATGCCGATACGCATGCCCGGACCGCCCAGCTGGATCAGAAGGCTTCCCGGCGGCAACTCACGCTTGAAGGTATGCTTGTCCGAAATATTGCCGATACCGCCGGCAATCATGATCGGCTTGTGATAACCGAACACCTGCCCGCCCACATTCTGCTCGTATGTCCGGAAATAGCCTGCAAGATTGGGGCGGCCGAATTCATTGTTGAACGCCGCGCCGCCAATCGGCCCCTCAATCATGATCTGCAAAGGTGAAGCAATCCTTTCCGGGCGGCCGTAAGCAACGGCCGCACCACCGGCTTTTTCCGGCTGCGCAACATCCATTGCGTTTTCCCAGGGCTTTTCCGCATCAGGAAGCATCAGGTTGGAAACCGTAAATCCCGTCAAACCGGCCTTGGGCTTGGCGCCCCGGCCTGTTGCACCCTCATCCCTGATTTCACCGCCCGCGCCGGTTGACGCACCCGGGAAAGGGGAAATCGCCGTAGGATGATTATGCGTTTCCACTTTCATGAGAATGTGGGTCAGCTCGTCTGAAGCCTGGTACTCATGGCCGGATGCCTCTCCGCGTGGATAAAAACGCATGACTTCGGCACCCTCAATAATGGAGGAATTGTCCTTGTATGCCACGATCGTGCCGGCCGGATGACAGGCGTGCGTATGCCTGATCATTCCGAAAAGCGAGATATCCTGCTTCTTGCCGTCAATGGTCCAGTCAGCATTGAAAATCTTGTGCCGGCAGTGCTCACTGTTGGCCTGCGCAAACATCATCAGTTCAACATCAGTCGGATTACGGTTTGCCTTGACGAAGGCGTCGTACAGATAGTCGACCTCATCTTCCGAAAGCGCAAGCCCCATATCCACATTGGCCTTTTCCAGGGCCGCCTTTCCGCCAGCCAGCATATCCACATGCTCCAGCGGCGTCGGTTCGAGTTCCATGAAAAGGGCCTCTGCCTCTTTCATGTCGAAAAGGACGGTCTCTGTCATGCGATCATGCAGCAGCGCCGTCATGCCGGCCTGCTGTGCCTCGGTCAGGGGCGCGGCATTCTGGCTGCGCGAAATGACATATAAAATGCCGCGCTCGATTCTTTTCACATGCGGCATCCCGCAATTGTGGGCGATGTCCGTCGCCTTGGATGCCCACGGGGAAATCGTACCCAACCTCGGAACAACGACAATCCCGTCTGTATCGCTGATCCCGGAAAAGGGTTCGCCATAATCCAGCAGGGATTCAAGGCGGCGGGTATCCTCCTCCGAAAGCGGCGATGCTGCGTCGATAAAATGAACAAAACGTCCTGTAATATCTGCTGTCCCGGGATCAATTTTTTGCAGACGGGACAGAAGGCCTTTTGCGCGAAAGGCAGACAGGGCATTGGAACCCGGAATGATGAGCATGATGTATCGAAAAAATAGAAATTAACCGCAGGTGAGTGAACTTTGTATTATACCTCCGGATAGCCTCAAACGCAGACGGACACCTAAAAATTCGGCAGCGGGTCCGCCTGTCAAATGTGTTCAGAAACACCGGCAACTGCGCGCTGCAAAGCGTTTTTCCGTACCGTAAAGCCAGCACGGCAAACGCTTTTGCGCCTCCCGTATTGCACAAATCAGGGTTTCAACAAAAAACGGCGCATGATGCGCCGTTTTTTGCACAGCCTGTTTCCTAATCGTCATCTTCCTCGTCATCATCGCCATTTTCATCTGCAATTGCTGTTGCCTGAGCCGCCTCTTTCCTGGATTTAAAGAAACTGTTGACAATAATGTAGAAAATCGGGGTAAAGAAAATGCCCAGCGCCGTAGCGGCTGTCACGCCGCAGACAACGGTTGTGCCGATGGCGTTCTGACCGCCTGAGCCCGCACCGGAACTGATCATGAGTGGCACAACACCCAATACAAACGCCATGGATGTCATGATGATCGGACGCAGGCGCAAGCGGGCCGCATGGACAGTTGCCTGGAAAATATCCTCTCCCTTCTCGTACATTTCCTGGGCGAACTCCACAATCAGGATCGAGTTTTTGGCGGAAAGACCAATTACGGTAAGAATACCGATCTGGAAATAGACGTCATTACTCATGCCCCGAAGCATCACACCGGCCAGCGCGCCGATCACACCTGTTGGCACAACCAGCAGCACGGCAAAAGGAATGGACCAGCTCTCGTACAGCGCCGCCAGACACAGAAAAACAATAACCAGTGAAATGGCATAAAGCATGGGTGCCTGCGAGCCCGCCATTTTTTCCTGATAGGAAAGCCCCGTCCAGGAAAAATCGAAGCCGGACGGCAGCTCCCGCGCCAGCTCTTCCATGGCTGTCATTGCCTGGCCGGTACTTTTGTTACCGCGCGGCACACCAAGAATTTCAATGGACGGAAGACCGTTATATCGCTCCAGTCTCGGTGACCCTTTTTCCATGTTCATCGAAATGAATGACGAAAAGGGAACCATCTCGCCCTTGGTGTTGCGAATATGATACTTGTTGAAATCTTCCGCCTGCATGCGAAACGGTGTATCCGCCTGGATATAGACTTTCTTGGTACGACCGCGGTCCATGAAGTCATTCACGTATGAACTGCCCCAGTAAGCAGCAATGGCAGTATTGATTTCCCCCTTGTTCAGGCTTTGTGCGCCTGCCTTGGCCAGATCAATATCCAGCACATACTGGTCCACGTCTTCCAGGCCGTTCGGACGCACGGCCGACAGGTCAGGATGCTGGTTGGCCTTCATCAGGAGAATGTTACGGGCATTCATCAGTGCATCATGCCCCTGGTTTGCACGGTCAATCAGTTCAAAGTCAAAACCGGTTGCATTACCCAACTCGACAACAGCAGGCGGCGCAAAGGCAAAGACACTTGCCTCCTTGATCTGGGAAAACTTGGCCATGGCCCGCCCGACAAGTGCCGGTACACGGCGTTCATCTCCCTTGCGCTCACTCCAGTCCTTCAGGCTGATAAACGCCAGCCCCGCATTCTGTCCGCTGCCGCCATAGCTAAACCCCGCTACCGTCATGACGCTGGCAACCGACTCTTTTTCATCCTCGCGAAAATGCCTGTCAACCTCCTTTAGCACCTCTCTTGTCCGTTCAAATGTCGCTCCTGTCGGCAGGGTAACCTGGACAAAAAGCATACCCTGATCCTCGTCCGGCAAAAAACCGGAGGGCAGTCGCAAGAACATGTAACCGATACAGCCAATCCCGACAAGAAAGATCAGCAGGTAACGCTTTGGCCTGGAGATAACACGGGATACCCCGCCCTGGTAACGGTTCGACACACTATCAAACCAGTTGTTGAAGCGGCCAAAAAAACCGGTTGTCTTGTGTTTCATCACATCCGGCAGCATGGTGGCGCACAGCGCCGGTGTCAGGATCATGGCAACCAGAACGGAAAGCGTCATGGCCGTAACAATCGTGATGGAAAACTGCCGGTAGATCACACCGGTGGAACCGCTCATGAACGCCATAGGCACAAATACCGCGGCAATCACCATGGCCACACCAACCAGCGCACCGGTGATCTGGCTCATTGATTTCTTTGCCGCCTCCTTGGGCCCGATATGTTCCTCATGCATGATCCGCTCGACGTTTTCCACCACCACAATGGCATCGTCAACCAATAGGCCAATCGCCAGCACCATACCGAACATGGTCAGGGAATTGATAGAAAATCCGGTAATCGCCAGGACACCAAAGGTGCCCAGCAGCACCACTGGAATCGCAATCGTTGGAATCAGCGTGGCCCGGAAATTCTGCAGGAAGAGATACATCACCAGGAAAACCAGGATGATGGCCTCGCCCAGTGTGCGGAAAACCTCTTCAATCGAGAGCTTGACGAACGGTGTCGTATCGTAGGGATAAACGTGCGCGACACCCTGCGGGTAAAACTTGGAGAGCGAATCCAGCTCTTTTTTGATCAGTGCCGATGTCTCAAGCGCATTGGCGCCGGATGCCAGCTTGATTGCCAGACCTGATGACGGCATGCCGTTATAGTACGCCTCAGAGGTGAACATTTCATTGTTCAGTTCAATGCGTGCAATGTCTTTCAGAAAGAGGGAAGAGCCGTCCGGATTCGTCCGTATAAAGATGTTTTCAAACTGCTCGACCTTTTCAAACCGCTCGGCAGCAATGATCGTCACGTTGATCTGCTGGCCCGGAAGCTGGGGAGCCGCACCAACCTGACCACCCGTTACCTGCGCGTTCTGTTCTCGAATGGCGGCAATGATATCCGATGGATTCAGCCTGTACTGTTCCATTTTCAGCGGGTCAAGCCATATCCGCATGGCATACTGTGCACCGAAAATCTGGGTATCACCAACACCGGACAGACGTCCGATCGGGTCCTGCATGTTACTGGCAATATAATCACTCAGGTCCGCGCCATCCATTTTTCCATCTTCTGAAATCAGGCTGACAACGAGAAGGAAATTCTTGACAGACTTGGTAACCGAAAGCCCCTGCCGCTGAACCTCTTCCGGCAGAAGGGGCGTTGCCAGCTGGAGCTTGTTCTGTACCTGCACCTGGGCAATATCGACATCGATGCCCGATTCAAACACCAGGTTGATGGTCGCCTGACCAGAAGAATCACTGCTCGAATACATGTAAATCATGTGATCGATGCCCTTCATCTGCTGCTCGATAACCTGGGTAACGGTGCTTTCAAGTGTTTTGGCTGATGCGCCGGGATAGGTTGCGGAAATGGCAACTTCCGGAGAGGCAATGGAGGGATACTGTGCGATAGGCAAAGTCGAAATGGAAAGCGCTCCCCCCAGCATGATCAGGATCGCAATAACCCATGCAAAAATGGGGCGATCAATAAAGAAATTCGCCATGGATTACTCCACCTTTTCTTTCTCTGTCTCCTGCTGCTCAGGAGCTGGCTCTGCCGCTGCCGGTACAGGCGCGGTTTCATCCTGCGCATTGTTATTGGCATTAGCCCCCGCTACGGCATCCACAACCACCTCCGGCTGAACTTCATCTCCGGTCACTACCTGTCCCGGCTGTGCTTTCTGCAGACCATCCACCATGACACGGTCTCCCGGCTTCAAGCCATCCGTAATCAGCCAGTGATTCTTGTAGTCACGATCCAGTGTCACGTACCGCAGGGCAACGTAATAGTCGTCCTGCCCCAACGATTTTGGTGCCGGCGCGCCAGCCTGTTCTTTTTCTGAAGCCTGCTGCGGCTGAGGATTTTCCTTGGTCAGAACATAGACATAAGGGCGGTTTTTCGAATCACGCATCACCGTTTTCTGGGGTATCAGGATCGTGTTTTCCCGAACGCCCTCCTCAATCACGGCACGCACGTACATGCCTGGCAAAAGGATGTAATCCGGGTTCTCAAAGGTTGCGCGTACTGAAATCACCCCTGTGCTCTGTTCGATGGTCACGTCAGAAAACTGCAGTTCGCCCAGAATCCATTCCGGCTCCCCCCCCTCGGTTTTGTCCTTGGAAATTCTGGCATAAGGCGAACCATCTTCCAGCTTCAGCTTGATCTTTGCTCCCTTGTTGGCGCCGGCCTGTATCTCGCCTGTAGCAAAAGCGCGGCGCAGCTTGAGCAGCTCGGAACTCGACTGTGTCACATCCACATAAACAGGCGTCAACTGCTGTACCGTCGCCAGCGGATCGGCCTGATTCTGGGTAACCAGGGCGCCGGGCGTCACGAAAGAGCGGCTGATGCGCCCGGAAACCGGCGCCAGCACCTTTGTATATTCCAGGTTGATCCTCGCCGTTTCCACGGCCTGCCTGGCTGCTTCAACTGCAGCAATGGACTGATCCCTTGCCGCAATGGCGTCGTCATATTCCTGCTTGCTGACAGCGTTGATATCCACGATCTTGCTGTAGCGCTCAGCCAGAAGGCGTGCCGCAACCACATTGGCCTGCGCCCTTGACAGCTCCGCTCTTGCGCTGTTGTATGCCGCCTGGAAAAGCGCGGGATCAATCTGGTAGAGCTGTTCGCCTTCCTTGACGTCTGAACCTTCTTCAAAGAGACGTTTCTGAATAATGCCACTGACCTGCGGCCTGACCTCCGATACCATGAATGCCGAAACCCGGCCCGGCATTTCGGTAATCAGTGGAACACTGTTGGCCTGGGTGACCTGATAACTTACTTTTGGAGGTGGCTGAACCGGCACAACCTTTTCCTGGCAGCCCGACAGTCCCATCACTGCAACAAAAATTCCCAACAGGCTTGTTCTATACATTGGCAGGCTGCTCATTTTTCTCCTTTTGGTACGCAGCATTCAGTTAAAAGAGAGGTCTTTGTCATTTTTTGCACAACATGTACAAGAATACGTGCTCTTTACCCAAAACAAAACCATTATAAAAAAATTGACTCTTCATTCCGCAGCTTTTTTGCCGAATCACAAAAAAGACTCTGGAATGAAACGCCTTGAAAACCCTCTTCGGCAAAACGCGCATTCCCTGAAAAACGCGTTCACGCAAATGCCAGAGGAATATCGCTGTTTTTGTATATTTCCATATAACCGATTTCAGAAATCCGGATACCCAGATCATGATTTTTACGGGATGCCACGGAAAGCGGATGCGCTTTGGCAACCGTTGACGCTTTATTTTTTTGCGGCCCTTTACTCCCGGCAAAAACATCCCCTTGCCGCCCCAGGATCAGCACCCCATCCAGCAAACACAGTTCGGCGCGAATCCGCCGGGGAATTTCATGAAACTTCCTGGCACCGAGAATGGTCGACAAGAGGCTGTTTTTTTCTGCCTGCATGTCTGATGACAAACGATACCGGGAATGAATGCGTTTCAAACGCTTTTGCTTGCGCTCGGGATCATCCAGAATACCGATACGCGCCCCCCGGCCATTAAAAGCCACATCCAGCGATGTCAGATAAACGGCTTTTCTGACCTCTTTTTCCTCCTGGCTGATATCTTCCGAAAAAATTTCATCCAGGATGGCATCATGCGGGAAATACCGCCATTGTGAAAATATCCAGGCAAAAACCAGCTTTCTGTCCCTGAAAAGCAGGATGTCTCCTTTTTCTGTCAGCCTGATTGCCGCCTTGCTGCGATAATCCGTCCAGACAGCAATATCTGCAAGCGATACCGGCGCCAGAACATCCTGCTGTTTTTTTATCTGAACTGCTGTCGGCATCATGTTTTCGACAGACTGGACGTAGCCGTTCCTGTCAACGGTCAAAAATGTTTTATCCGTCGAGCCGACAGTGCGGATCAGTCCCTCGTCAAACATGGTAAAAATGTTGCAGCCTGTCGGTTTCTGGCGATTGAAATAAATGCCCGTAGTATGGACAGGATGCGCTTCTTCACAGATTCTTCCTGCCCACGTCCTGTACATCTGGATCAGGCTAAAAACAAGATCTGAATGATCCCGGTTGATATGAGACGATATGACGCGATCCATCGCTTCAAGTACACAGGCATAATCCGAGACACTGTCCTGCACATTCATTTTGCGCAAGCGGACAATGATGTCTTCAATCAGATTTTTTTCCCCGGCCCCAAAGGGCAGGCGACGCTGGAAAATGAAATAAATCCGCTCGGATTCGGTTACAAAAATCTTTATCCTGTGCTGTGTATCGTATACAACTCCGCTAAACGGCCTGATCGCATCCGTAAACGGGCCGCTCATGACAGCGCCATGCATCATCGGCTGAATATATATCTCAAGGATATCCCTGAAAACGGCAATTTTTCTTTCCAGTTCTTTATATGCCTTGCTCATTTTCACACCCATTCAGCATTTGCTGTTTTTCAAAGATGCCATGTGATTTTGTATCCAGGATTGACCAGAAGCGGCATCGCCTGTCTATAGCTCCGATAACGCAACAGCCGGGTGAAGAAATGATTGCCGTGTTCCCGCTCAACAAACTTTTCAGACAGGAAGGCACTGATATTGCCTGACAGAAGGCGTCAGCATCACATTACTGCACCCGGGAGAGTAGGCTGCCACGCGGCTGAAAACTGCCTGATACCGTTCCGGATCAATCTGGTACAAAAATGGTATGACAATACCTGAACCATACGGGCACAGTTTAATTATTGCTCACAACGCGAACAATGCTTAAAAATGAAAGCATTTTTTCAAAAATGGAATGATCAAACAAAGAAGAGGTTTTTCATACATCTGCGAAAGGGCATAAAAAAGATATATCAGGCAAATGAACAAACCTGGCTGATCAGGCGTTCAGGCGCATTTCATCGGCATTGGCAGCGGCCATCATCAGCTTGATCCGGTTAATCTGGTTCACTTCACTGGCACCGGCATCGTAATCCAGTGCAATGATGTTAGCTTCGGGATAACGGTGCTTCAGTTCCTTGAACAGGCCCTTGCCGGTAATATGATTGGGCAGGCATCCAAATGGCTGCATGCAGAGAATATTGGAAACACCGCTTTCAATGAGCTTGACCATTTCAGCTGTCAAGAGCCATCCTTCACCTGTCTGGTGGCCATGGGAAACCAGGTTTTCCGCTTTTTTCCGGAGAACGCTGAAGCGGTCCGGCGGCGAGAAACGTTTGCTCCGCCTAAAGCCGAAGCGGGCAGACCAGCGAATCAGCTCCAGGCTGAAAATATTGGAGAGCGCCTTGACATAATCCCTCCATGAGCCGGCCAGGTGCCGGTAATTGAAAATGTGGTTATAGAAGGAATACAGGGCAAAATCCATCATGTCAGGCACAACCGCCTCACCGCCCTCCTGCTCCACAACAGAAACGGCATTGTTATTGGCATCCGGGTGGTATTTCAGGAGAATTTCTCCCACCAGTCCGACACGGGGCCGCCTTTCTTCCGTTTTCAGGGGAAGACGGTCAAATGCCCGGATCATGCGCAACATATTCAGATCAAAGAGCAGGATGCTGCCCGAGGCAATACATTTCTTGCCTTTTTCCGCCCATTTTTCAGCCAGCCGGGCAGCGCTGCCCGGTTCCGCCTCATACGGCGTGACACGACACAGCATCCGCATAAGCGCATCTCCCAACTGAACCGCCATGATGACCCGCTTTAAAAGCTTGCCTGAAAAACGGATGCCCTGTGTATCTGAAAGACTGCCCATGTTAAATGAAATGATGGGAATATGATCCAGCCCGGAATCCTGCAGTGCCTTTCGTAAAAAAGCAATGTAATTCGTGGCACGGCAGCCACCCCCTGTCTGGGAAATCATGAGAGCAATACGATCCCGGTCATACCCGCCATTCTGTATGGCGTGAAGAAGCTGCCCGACCACCACAATCGCGGGATAACAGGCATCGTTATTCACGTAACGAAGCCCCAGGTCAATCGCAGCCCTGTCCACGGTAGGCAACTGGACAGCCTTGTACCCCTCCGAAGCAAATACCGTCTCAAGAAACTGGAAGTGAACCGGCGACATCTGCGGAATCAGAATCGTATGGGTATGCCGCATTTCCCTGGTGAATTTTGGAAAAGGCTTGTGCGCTACCAGCGGAAAAACTTTCTGATCTCTTGCTGCACGTTCGCGCAATGTCGCCAAAAGCGACCGGATGCGAATACGGGCCGGGCCAAGGTTGACGCCTTCATCAATCTTGATCTGCGCATAAAGACCGCCTTTGCGGCGAATAATTTCTTCCAGTTGGTCCGCTGTAACGGCATCAATGCCGCAACCGAATGAAACCAGTTGCATGACAGCGATGTTTTTCAGATCTGCAGCATAGGCGCCGGCACGATACAAACGAGAGTGATAGGTCCACTGATCCACAACACGCAGCGGCCCCGGATCGGGCATCAGGTGCGCGACGGCATCCTCTGTAATGACAGCCATGCCAAATGACGTAATCAGATCGGAAATGCCGTTATGGACTTCCGGGTCGACATGATAAGGGTGCCCTGCCAGAACAATGCCGAAACGGCCGGACTGTTCAAGTTCGGCAAGCACCTCTTCGCCGACACGCTGCATGTCTTTCCTGAAGCATGCCATCTCATCAAAACCGGCATTCACCGCTGCCTCAAGCTCTTTGAGCGGAATAGTGGAGAAAGGCGCAATATCCCGCATCCGTCTTGCCAGAATCCGGCGATCAAGTGGAAGGAACTGGTGAATGATCGGAATATTGTTTTCCTGGAATGCGGTAATGTTTTTGGCCAGCAGTTCCGGATAGCCGATCACAATCGGGCAGTTGTAGTTGCCTGCCTGGGTTACGAACTCTTTCTGTTCTTTGGGCAGACAGGGAAAGAAAATGTAATCCACATTCCGGCTGACCAGGTCAAGCACATGGCCATGGGCCAGCTTGGCCGGATAACAGACCGTCTGTGAAGGGATGGTTTCATACCCCTGGAAATAGAGTTCCTTTGAAGAAGGCGCGGACAATTCGACACGAAAACCCAGCCGGGTAAAAATGGTAAACCAGAGCGGGTAGTTTTCAAAAATATTCAACGCCCTGGGAATACCGATCGTTCCCCGGGCCGCAGCCTCTTCATCCAGTGGCAGGTAACTGTTGAACAGCCGGTCATACTTGAAGGCATAAAGATTGGGCGCTGTCTGCGTCGCGGCACCGGCACCCCGGTCACAGCGATTGCCGGAAACAAAGCGGGTCGAATTGGAAAAGGTATTGATGGTCAAAAGGCAACTGTTGGCACATTGCCGGCAGCGTGATGTCATTTTCCTGACAGAGAAAGCTTCAATGGCATCCGCATCCAGAAGGCGAGAGCCGCCCGCAACCGGCCCTCTGTCTTTCGCGATAAGCGCTGCACCGTAGGCACCCATCAGTCCGGAAATATCCGGACGCAATACCGTACACCCCAGTTCCAGTTCAAGCGCCCGCAACAGTGCATCGTTGGCAAATGCGCCACCCTGAACCACCACGTGCCTGCCCAGATCATCCACATTGGTGATCTTCATCACCTTGAAACAGGCATTTCTGACAACAGAATAAGAAAGGCCGGCAGCGATATCGCCTACTTCAGCGCGGTCCTTTTGTGCCTGCTTGACCTTTGAATTCATGAAAACCGTGCATCGCGTGCCGAGATCGACCGGTGATCTGGCATTCATGGCCGCTTCCACGAACCGGGGTAACGGCATCTGGAGCGACGTGGCGAAATTCTCAATAAAAGAACCGCATCCGGCAGAGCAGGCCTCGTTAAGCTGGATGCTCGCAATCGCGCCATCACTGATTCGCATGCACTTGATGTCCTGCCCGCCGATGTCGAGAATAAAACTCACTTTTGGCTCAAAAAAACGGGCCGCCGTAAAATGCGCCACGGTTTCCACTTCATCAATATCGGCATTCAGACCGGCCGCAAGCAACTGGCTGCCATAGCCGGTAACAGCTGTTGCGCGGATATGGAGGTCCGGCTGCTTGCGCGTGTAAATTTCACGAAGAATATCAATGGCGGAAGAAAGCGGATCTCCCTTGTTGGGCGAATAAGAGGAATACAGCAGGTTGCCATTCTCATCCACCAGGGCCGCCTTGATGGTGGTGGACCCGCAGTCAAACCCCAGCCAGGCATCCCCCGTGCATGCTTCAAGATCGCGCCGTTCAACATGCTCTGCGGCATGGCGCGCATGAAAGTCAGCACGCTCTTCCTCGCTCTGAAAAAGAGGAAGGAGCGCTTTTGTATCCGTGGTTGCCGTTACATTTTCCAGCCGATTGATCAGTTCATCCAGATTTTCCTCTACCTCATGCCGCCGGGCATGAAGGGCCGCGCCAAGCGCCACAAAATATTCGGCATGCTCGGGAAAAACGGCTTCGGACTTATCCAGCTTCAGTGTCGCAACAAACCGCTGTCGAAGGGATTCAAGGAATGCCAGCGGCCCCCCCAGGAAAACCACCTTGCCCCGGATCGGACGCCCCCGTGCAAGGCCACTGATTGTCTGGTTGACTACAGCCTGCATGATGGACGCGGCAATATCCTCACGGGAACACCCTTCATTCAGCAGGGGAAGCACATCGGTTTTGGCAAAGACACCGCAGCGCGAGGCAATCGGGTAAATAGTACGGTGACGCATTGCCAGTCTGTCAAGCCCGCTTGCGTCGGTCTGCACAAAGGATGCCATCTGATCGATAAACGCCCCCGTTCCCCCTGCGCAGGTTTCATTCATGCGCTGGTCAAGGCCGCCCGTCAGGTAGGTCAGCTTGGCATCTTCCCCACCCAGTTCGATCACCACGTCCGCATCCGGGATACGTTCGCGAATGCTGAGGCCTGAAGCGATCACTTCCTGCACGAAAGGAATATTGAGTTCTGATGCGAGGGAAATAGCGCCTGATCCGGTCAGGCTTATTTTCAGCCCGTCGCAATCAACGCTTGCGGCAATTTCCTGCAGGACGGTTTTGACACTCTGGCGGACTTCGGAAAGATGACGTGTATACCTGCTGAATATGATTTCACCGGCAGCATTCAGCACGACCGCCTTGACTGTCGTTGAACCAATATCCAACCCAAGAAAAACACCGGAACCCGTCATCCAATAATCCTGAAAAAAACAGCATTTGTATGGAAAACATGAATCGCAGAAAAGTCATTTAATATTACAACAAACTTTCCGGGTTACAACTTCCCGGATGAAATATTTTCCGGTGGCAGACTCTCTGCCCATCCTCCTCCAAGCGCCTTGAACAAACCTGCGCTGGCATTCAGCCTGGCCAGTGCGACCGTAACAACCGCATCTTCTGCATTAAGCATGGTCCGCTGCGCATCCAGCACGGCAAGAAATTCTTCCGCGCCTGCTGCATAACGTACACTCACAATACGATAAGCCTCCTGCGCCTGCTCCGATGCTTCACGCCTCTTCTTTTCTTCCCGCATCAAAAAAGCATTGGCCGCAATTGCCGTATCCACTTCCAGGAAAGCTGAAAGCGCGGCCTGCTGGTATCGTGCAACCATTTCCTCCCGGCGGGCCAGCGTAATATCCAGTTGCGCCTCAAGCCGCCCTCCCTCGAAAATAGGTGCAACCAGCGAAGAAGCCAGCGCATAAAACAGGCTGCTGGAGTGAAAGAGATTATGCAGACTGCTGCTTTGTGTCCCACCCTGTGCCGTCAGAAAGATGGATGGCAAAAAAGCCGCCCGGGCCGCACCAATGTCAGCATTGGCGGATTTCAGCATGGCTTCGGCACTCAGGATATCGGGGCGACGGATAAGCAGGTCGGAAGGCAGGCCGGCAGGAACAGCAGGAGCCAGCAGATCGGTCAGTTTTTCCTTCCTGATCGCATCCGACAACTCATCGGTAATGACCGCATTGCCCAGCAGATTGTTCAGATTATTCGTTGCTGCCTGTGCAACACGTTCCAGTTCCTCTACCCTGGCTTCCATGGCAGCCACATCACTTTTCTGCCGGGCTATATCCAGAGGGGATGCCGCTCCGGCCCTGTGACGTTTTTCCATGTAATCGAGCATCTGACGCGCTGCATCCAGAATACGGCTCTGGACAGCCAGCCTTTCCTTTTGTCCCAGCAGGTAAAAATAAGCCAGGGCAATATCTGACTCCAGGCTCAACCCGGCAGCCCTCCAGTCATTCAGTGTGGCTTCTGCAATAAAAGACGCACTGTCTGCCTGAGAGCGCAGCTTCCCCCAGATATCCACCTCGTAGGATGCCTGAAAACTGCCGGATACCGTATCCGTCATGGAAAAGCGATGCGTTCTGTTATCGTGCTCACCCAGCCTTGAACCATGCACCTCGGCACCCAGCCAGGGAAAAAGTGGCGCACGTGCGACTCTTGCCTGTGCCACAGCCTGGGCAAGCTGCCATCCTCTTGCTGCAAAGTCATGGTTTTGCGCCAGGCCGGCCTTTTGCAGGCGAAGCAGCGTATCCGAACCGAAGCCATGCCACCATCCGGCATTCAGATCACTTTCCTCTTTTTGCGCCTTGACTCCCTGCTCCCAACTGACTGGCGCCTCCTTTGGCAAACCGGCATCCGGGCGGAGATAATCCGGCGTGAGAGAGCAGGAAACCAGCGCACCTGTTCCGAGAATCACCGCTGCCAGATATTTTCTTTTTTTCATACCTAAATTCCTGTCCGGTGACGCCTTGCCAGCCAGATCCTGAAACTGATGATAATCGGAACCGCCACGGCAAAAAAGAGAGCAATGGCAAGAAAAGCCTCGTTGTATGAAAGTACGGAAACCTGCGCCTGCATGGAACGCTTCACCATCGCCATTGCTGCCTTGGCAGCATCCCCCTTTTCCATGCCTGCCGCATACAGGGAATCACCAATCCTCTGCAGACGCCATGCCAGTTCGGTTCCTCCCTCGTTGAGATGAGAAGAAACGACCATTTCGTTGAGCGCGTTTTGCCTGTCGATATAACGCTGCAATACAGCCACACTGAAAATGCCGCCAAACTGCCGGTGTGTTGTAAAAAGCGCAACCCCCTGCGTATTGGTGCTCCCCTTGAGCGCTCCCAGTGCAAAGAGTGTCAGCGCCAGAAAGAGAAATCCCATTCCCATTCCCCGGATCATGAGGGCCACAATCATGGTTGGGGTG
>JAJDFZ010000070.1 GCA_030269625.1 Oxalobacter sp. OttesenSCG-928-P03
GAGCTCAAATACAACGGCGATGCCTTTATTGGCGCTGCCCGCCTGCTTTCGCAGCGTGATCCCTCCATTCAGTTTGTCGTGCCAATGGCAGGCGAAAGACAGCGGGACTATTTTGCGCGGCAACTGGCCGAGGCGAAAATGGAAGCGGTTCCCCTGCGTGTCATTGAGGGCCAGTCGCACCGTGTCATTGAAGCTGCCGATGCGGTACTGGTTGCTTCAGGTACAGCGACACTCGAAGTCGCCCTGTTTAAAAAACCGATGGTGATCGGATACAGGCTGATGCGCGCCACCTGGGAAATTGCCAAGCGGGTTGTAACGCCGCCGGTCGGGCTTCCCAATATTCTGGCTCGGGAAATGATCGTGCCGGAGTTTTACCAGAATGACTCGACACCGGAAAAGCTGGCTGAGGCGGTCTGGAGGCAGTTGCATGATGAACCCCTGCGAAAAGAGTTGCATGAGCGTTTCAGTCTCATGCATGAATCGCTTTTGAGAGATACAGCGGCATTAAGCGCCCAGGCTGTGCTGGACGTCATGAATGGGAAGTAGAGGGCAGGACATGACAGGACAGACGGCTTTTTCTTTTACAGATCCGGAAACGATGGCAACGGAACGGGTCTGCGGCGTGGATGAGGCGGGCCGGGGGCCGATTGCCGGGCCGGTATTTGCTGCTGCCGTGATTCTGGATCCATTGCGCCCGGTTGCCGGTTTGCGTGACTCAAAAAAACTTTCCGAGTCAAAGCGCCGTCATCTGGCAGCGCTGATTCGTGAAAATGCAACGGCCTGGTCTGTTGCGCAATGCTCCATTGCCGAAATTGATGAATTGAATATTCTGCACGCAACCATGCTGGCCATGAAGCGGGCGGTAGAAGGCCTCTCTGTCACGCCATCGCTGGCATTGGTTGATGGCAATCGCTGCCCGGCGCTCAGTGTGCGCTCAGAAGCCATAGTGGGCGGAGATGACAGAGTGGAGGCGATTTCAGCAGCATCCATACTGGCAAAAACGGCGCGGGATGAGGCACTGATGCAGTTACATGAACAGTACCCGGAGTACGCTTTTGACCGGCATAAAGGGTATCCAACGGCTTTGCATCTGGAGAGGCTGCGTCAGCATGGTGTTTCTCCGGTCCATCGCACCTCTTATGGTCCGGTTCGTTCTTTGCTTGAGAGGCAAAATACCGAAGGGGACTGAGATGAAACTGATCACATCACGGAACAATCCGCTTTACCGTGAAATACGTCAGCTTGCCAGCAATGCGCGAGCGCGCCGCAAAACGACCCGGACCATACTGGATGGCGTCCATTTATGTCAGGCTTATCTGCAGTATGTTGGCAACCCGCTGTTTTGCGTGGTGAATGAATCCTCGAAAAACCAGCCGGAAATCGCGGAAATTTATGAGGAATGCCACAGCCGTCAGGTTTCCTGTATTTTTTTGCGTGATTTTTTATATGACGACGTCAGCCAGGTTGACGAAGGCGTTGGCGTTCTTTTTTTGATTGAGCCGCCCGTTTATTCTGCACCCGCCAGAATGATCCAAACTGCCGTCCTCCTGGACCGGATACAGGATCCTGGAAACATGGGGTCCATCCTGCGCAGCGCATCCGCAGCAGGGATCAGCGAGGTCTTTTGCAGTGAGGGATCGGCCGCGGTATGGTCTCCTCGTGTCTTGCGGGCTGGCATGGGTGCGCACTTCATGATCCGCATATATGAAAATGCCGATCTGGCGCGACTGGCGGATGATTCTGGCGTGCCTGTTGTCGCAACGGTTCCTGATGCGGAAAAGAGTATTTATGATGTTGATCTCAAAAGGCCGGTTGCCTGGCTTTTCGGGCATGAGGGGCAGGGCATTTCTGATGTATTGCAGTCAAAGGCCGGTATGACAGCGAATATTCCCCATGCAGGAAAGCAGGATTCACTGAATGTGGCCGCTTGTGCGGCAATCTGTTTTTTTGAGCAGTTACGCCAGAAAAGGGCTGGATAAGCAAGTATTGGTCTTAAGTGACTTCACTTCGCCATGATTATGATATGAAACTGGATTTCTTGCGTTCTACCGGGAAAATGCGCGACCTGCGCCAGCTTGACTGGCCTGCCGGCCTGAGAGTGCTTGTGCTGGCCCCTCATCCGGATGACTTTGACGCCATTGGCGTGACGCTCAAATATCTGCATGAAGCCGGGCTTGCCATTTATGCAGCGGTTTGCGTGACCGGAAGCGGTATCGACGAGGAGTACGGGGCCGGGATGAGTATTGAGGAAAAAAGAGCGCTTCGCATAAAGGAGCAGATCGACAGCCTCCGTTTTTTCGGTTTGCCGGAAGATCATCTTCGTTTTCTGTACCTGAATAATGCCGAAGATGAGCAATTGGCCGATGATCCCGAAAATGAACTGGCGCTAAAGGGCGTGGTGAAGGAAATCCGGCCTGATCTTGTTTTTTCGCCTCATGGCAACGATACCAACCGGGCGCATCGTGCCATGTGCGCCCTTGTTTCGCGGATTGCCGAAGGGGTGGACTGGCCTCTGGCGCTGATGCTCAACAGAGATGCCAAAACACTCGATATGAGAACGGATTTTTACCTGACGTTTGGTGAGGCCGATGCGGAATGGAAGGGGCAATTGCTGCGTTTCCATGACTCACAGCAGCAGCGCAACCTGAAAACACGAGGGCATGGTTTTGATGACCGGGTTCTTGATCTCAACCGTGCCATCGCAAAGGAACTGCAGGCCACCCGGCCCTACGCCGCTGCCTATGAGGTGCGGATTTTTGGCTGAAGGCGTACTCAGTCAGCCTGCTGCTTGAGCGTTTCCAGTTCGTGAATAATCGTCGAAGCGATTTCCTCAATGGATTTGTTGGTGGATGACAGCCAGATAATGCCTTCTTTTTCCATGAGGGACTCAGCTGCGTTGACTTCGTAGCGGCAATTATCAATCGAGGCATATTTGCTGCCGGGCCTGCGGGCATTGCGGATTTGTGAAAGCCGGACAGGATTGATGCTTAACCCGAAGAGCTTGTGCTTGAACTGGAGGAGGACAGAAGGGAGGTGACCCCGGTCAAAATCCTCCGGAATCAGCGGATAGTTTGCTGTTTTTAACCCGTACTGGATCGCCAGGTACAGGCTGGTTGGTGTTTTTCCGCTCCTGGAAACCCCTAAAAGAATGATGTCGGCGGCTTCCAGATTGGTGTGGGACTGACCATCATCGTGTGCAATGGAAAACTGGATGGCCTCCATCCGGTCTTCATATTCGTCGCTGGAGGCTTTCTGGTGGCTCAGGCCGATTTCCTGCTTTGATTCTGTGCCCAGTTCTTGCGAAAGTTGTGATATAAAGGGCTGTATCAGGTCGATATGCAAGGCATCGGCTTCGTGGAGAATGGCGATCAGTTCCGGTTTTACAAGCGTGGAAAAGACAATTGGCCGTTCTTGGCTATGATCCCTGTTTTTCTGGATGCGCTCCGTGATTTCCCGGGTTTTTTCCGGTGTATCGATAAACGGCATCCGGATTTTCTGAAAAGGCAGCTCAAACTGGATGAGTACGGAACGGGCCAGCGCTTCGGCGGTAAGGCCGGTTCCGTCAGACACAATGTAAACCGAACGCACGGATTGGTGGTTTTTTTCTGTCATGGCAATGAGGCAGTTTGGTTAAACAAATACGCCCGGCAGGGTGCAGCATGCAATTTATTGTAAAACATAGATTGTAACCTGTGAGACATATTTGGTTTGTGCCTGTAAAATGCGATTAATTTCTCTGCCAAAGAACCTAATTGGCAGGTTTTTTTTGTATCATAATAAGTTTCCTTAATTTCCATTAATTTTCTCGA
>JAJDFZ010000071.1 GCA_030269625.1 Oxalobacter sp. OttesenSCG-928-P03
AGCTTGGCCAGTGCTGCGCCGGAAGCGATGGCTTCACGCGCCATCAGGAGTCCTTCGGCAATGGAAGGCGCAAGGCTGGCGGCATAAAGTGCCGTCGCTGCATTCAGGGCAATGATATCTGTTGCCGGGCCGCCTTTGTTGGCCAGTGCTTCCAGGACGCGGCTTTTTGATTCCGTCGCATCCTTGACTTCAAAATTCCGGCTGGCATACATGCGCAGGCCAAAATCTTCCGGATGAATATCATACTCACGAACCTGTCCGTCAGAAAGCTCCCCGATCAGGGTACTGGCTCCCAGCGAAACCTCATCCAGATTATCGCGGCCCCACACAACCAGGGCGCGTTTGACTCCCATCTTCTGTAACACGCGAACCTGGATACCAACCAGATCCGGATGAAAAACACCCATGAGGACATTATCGGCATAAGCCGGATTCGTCAGCGGCCCCAGGATATTGAAGATGGTCCGCACGCCCAGTTCCTGCCTGACGACGCGCGCATGCTTCATGGCGGAATGATGGTTGGGTGCATACATGAAACCAATACCGGTTTTTTCAATGGATTGGGCAATCTGCTCAGGAGGAAGGTTAATATTGGCTTGCAGCGCCTCCAGCAAATCCGCGCTGCCGGAGGAGGAAGAAACACTCCGCCCTCCATGCTTGGCAATGCGCGCGCCACAGGCCGCTGCCACAAACATGGATGCGGTAGAAACGTTGAATGTATGCGCGCCATCGCCGCCTGTGCCAACGATATCCAGCAGGTTGGCCGTATCCGGCACATCGACCTTGACGGAAAATTCCCGCAATGCCTGCGCGGCCGCGGCAATCTCACCCACCGTTTCTTTTTTGACACGCAGGCCCATCGTCAATGCGGCAACCATAAGTGGCGACATTTCTCCGCTCATGATGCGGCGAAACAGGAAAAGCATTTCATCGTGAAAAATTTCGCGATGTTCGATACATCGCACCAGTGCTTCTTGAGGAGTAATAGACATAATATGTTTTCCAAAAAATAATCTGAATAATCCGGACATCCTGCCTGTTGTCAGGATGTCAAAAAGTTTCTGAGCAAGGCATGTCCCTCTTCCGACAGGATGGACTCTGGATGGAACTGGACTCCTTCTACTGCCAGAGTCTTGTGACGAACGCCCATGATTTCGCCATCGTCCGTCCATGCCGTGATTTCCAGGCAGTCCGGCAGCGATTCACGTTCAATGGCAAGAGAGTGATAACGGGTGATTGTCAGAGGATTGGGCAGGCCATGAAAAACACCCGCGCCGATATGAGTAATTCGGGAAACCTTGCCATGCATGACTTTTTGGGCATGCACAACCCTTCCCCCAAAAGCCGCCCCAATAGACTGATGCCCCAGACAGACTCCCAAAATGGGAATCCGGCCGGAAAAACGTTTCAGGACATCAAGAGAAATACCTGCCCCGTCCGGTGCACCGGGCCCCGGAGAAATACAGATTCTATCCGGATTGATCCGGTCAATTTCATCCAGCGTGATGGCATCATTCCGGTAAACCTGGACATCTTCGCCAAGTTCACCAAAATACTGGACCAGGTTGTAAGTGAATGAGTCGTAATTATCTATCATCAGCAACATAAGCCACTCCATGAGATCTGCAAAAGCATTCCGCTTTTACAAGGCAATCGGATTTTTAACTGGCTGCATGCACGTCAATGTGCCGGCAGAAAATTAAAGATGGATTTTTTGCGCGCCGGAAAGGCGCAAAGAGTCGTCAGGCAGTTGGCTTACGCCAGCGCTGAGAAAGGAGTGTTGTCGCGAATTGATTCATCTTGACCATAGGCATCATTATACGCCATCCGCAAACATTCGCAATGTCTGCTGAAAAATCCCTGTTTTTCAAGGCAAGCTGCCCCTTTTAACAGGTATCGGGCGTTACCCGGATTCGTTCTCTTCACCGAGTTCCGTCTGCTCAACAACCGGCACGGTGTATTTTTCATCGGCCCACGCACCGAGATCTATCTGTTTGCAGCGCTCTGAGCAAAAAGGGCGGTAAGTGTTTTTCTCCACCCATTCAACTTCGGCGCGGCAACCGGGGCATTTGACTGTCGTAGCCATGACATCAACACAAGGTCAGCTCAAACGGGATGTCGCTGTCTATGGGTTTGGGCTTCATATCACCATCCTGTGAGGTAAAGCGCACCCACAACATGTATTTATTGGCGGATGCTTCAGGAATAGCATTGAGCGCCGGATCCAGGCTGAGACGAAGCATCTGGTAGGTTTTTCCCTGCAGCATCTGCTGATAGCTGCCTGACTGGGCAACGATGGTCAGTTGCGTTCCGGAATCACGCATCAGCCTGAGCACCATGCTGATGGCATTCAGAAGCGGGGTCAGCGGGGCAAACCAGTTTTCGATATCCTGCTGCCGCTTTTCCGCCGGTTTTTTCTGCCAGGCATAATAAGAGGGAAGATCAAATTCACAGGCGCCACCAGGAATAATGGTCCGCCCGCGAATGCTCATGAGCCACTCGTTGTCGCGGATCGTCTGGCCGGTCTTGCCCTGTGTATTAACAAGCGCTGTACTGATTTTTTCGACATCGGCAAGAACGGCATCCAACACATCCGCCTGGACATTCGGATGAGCGCGATATCCTGTCAGGGTCTGCTTCTGCCGCTCCAGCTCCTGAAGCAGGTCCGATTTGAGATCCGCGCGGCCGGCGACTTCCAGCATTTCAAAAATCGTCGACAACGCCACATGGTGCTGCAGGGAATGTTCCTGGGCAAGAAAATACTGAAACCGCTCGTACAGGTCCTCCAGCCGCAGCAGTGTGCGGATGCGTTCGTTGAAAGGATATTCGTAAATGATCAAAACACGCCCTTTTTCTGTTTAATGATTCCTTGTCAACATCCCATGATTCTGAAGGATACAACACTAAAATTCAATTTAAATATTTTCGGATATCATTTTTTTCGCCATTTTTTTATATTCCGCATCCAGGCGGGCAACCTCCCCCAACAGGCTTTCCACACCGTCATCATGGTCATTGAGAATGACATCATCGGCAATTGCCCTGCGCGCTTCCCGGGTCGCCTGTGCGGCCATGATAGCTTCGACCTGCTCTTTGCTCATCCCGCTGCGCGCCATAACGCGGCGGACCTGCAGCGTCTCCGGGCAATCCACCAGCAAAATGCGGCGGGCCATATCCTGCCATATCGGCTGCTCGACCAAAAGAGGGATAACAAAGATAACATAGTCATTCTTCAGACGATGCGCCTGATCCAGCGCTTCCTGATGAATCATGGGGTGCAGGATATTTTCCAGTCTTTTACGGGCGGAAGGGTCCTGAAAAACCAGTTCCCGCATTTTTGCCCGATCCAGCGCGCCATTCTCACTGACGAATTCATCACCGAACGTCTCCCGGATTATCGCCATGGCACGCCCGCCAGGGGCCGTCAGCGCATGCGCAATTTCGTCCAGATCAATCACTCCGGCACCATGCCCTGCAAACAGTTTCGCAATCGTAGACTTCCCACTGCCAATTCCGCCTGTAATCCCAAGCGAAAAAGCCGTGGTCTGTGATCCGTTAACGACCGGCATAAACGTCCTCAAACAAGTCTGTCCGTCATTGTTCCAATAAAATCCAGGCAAACCGGCCTGAAATCCCCCGCATTTTTGTGAATTATAACGTCAGGCATCTCAGGCGAATACGATCTTCACGGACAGTTACACCTTTTTACGGCAAGTCACGCCTGCGCCAAAAGCAGGCGGATCTGCGCCGGCATCTCCTCGGTAAGACTGACCTTGAAT
>JAJDFZ010000072.1 GCA_030269625.1 Oxalobacter sp. OttesenSCG-928-P03
GCGGGGGACAAGCTGTCCGCACGGCACTTTTTGCCATCTTTTTGCTGCCGGGCAAAAAGAGGGTTGCTGCGGGTCAACCACCCGCCTTATGAGGTTCTCTTGAGGGCCAATCTCATCGCAGCAAACCACACCCGCGAAGGGCACCTGCAAATGTCCGTGGCGCCGGGTCCGCTGCGCTTGACACCGGCCTACGCTATGGTCGTCGCAGCAAACCACACCCGCGAAGGGCACCTGCAAATGCCCGTGGCGCCGGGTCCGCTGCGCTTGACCCGGCCTACGTTATGCTCGTCGTAGAGAACCACACCTGCGAAGGGTATTCCCCAACAAAAGCGCGCCGCCGTCGCGCAACCACGGCCTGCAGGCATCAATACGAAAATATCAGGGTTTTTTCGGGGTGTCTTTTGCTGATGCGCCCGGTTCAGCCGGTTTTTTTCCGGCGGTCAGGTCCAGCAGCTGCTGGGCTTCTTTGAGGCCCTGCTGGGCGGCACGGGCAAACCAGTAGCGGGCTTTTTCGCGGCTTTGGGGTACGCCGCGCCCCATTTCATGGAGCATGCCGAGGCTGAACTGGGCGTTGGGGTGGCCGCGCTCGGCGGCTTTTTCGTACCAGGTGGCGGCGGTGGCCGGGTCGGCGGGAACGGATTCGCCGAATTCGATCATGGTGCCGAGGATGTACCAGGCTTCGGGTGAGTCATGGGTGGCGGCCAGGGTGTACCATTCGAGGGCCTTGCCGGGGTTTTTGGCGACGCCAAGCCCGTTTCTCAGGGCAAAACCGGCGGCCATCTGGCTTTCAAAGTCGCCCTGTCCGGCGGCCTTGATGTTCCATTCAAAGGCTTTGGCGTAGTCGCGGGCGACGATGTGACCTGAGGTGTAGGCTTTGCCGAGCGCAGCCTGGGCGCGGACATCGCCCTGTTCGGCGGCTTTGGTGTACCACATGACGGTTCGGGCGTTGTCTTCGCTCGTGCCGAATCCGCGGGCGTAGAGGTTGGCCAGCCGGTATTGCGCGACAGCCAGGCCCTGTTCGGCGGCTTTTTCGTACCAGGTGACGGCGGCGGAAAAGTCCTGGATGTCGCCTTTGCCTTCTTCAAAGAGGATGGCAACGTTGTACTGGGCCATGGGGTGGCCCTGTATGGCGGCTTTCATGTACCAGGAGCCGGCCCGGGTATAGTCGGGTTTGGTTCCCAGTCCCTGTTCGTAGCAGTTGGCCAGTGAATACTGGGCATACATGAGGCCCTGTTCGGCGGCTTTTCTGTACCACTCAAAGGCTTTTTTTTCATTTTTTTTCGTGCCTTCGCCGGTGGAATAGGCGATGCCGAGGTTGTACTGGGATTTGGGATCGCCTTTTGCGGCGCCTTTGGTGAAGGCGATGAAGGCTTCTTTGTATTCACCCCTGTCGTAATGGGCGCGGCCGGTCTCGAAGTCATCGGCGTGCGCGGCACGAGCGGCGAGGCTGAAGGCCAGGCAAAGAAAAAGGGCAGCGATGGCGGATGGTCTGGGCATGGGAAAAGGCCGTTTCAGGACAGCGGTTTTTTATCCGGATATTACCATTTCTCCGGGGTTTGTCGAGCGCAGGCACGTGCGGATGCGTGTTTTTTCCGGGTGAAAGGGGTTTGCGGTGCCGGGTTTATTTGTCCTTTTTTGCGGGAAGGGGGTGGGCCTGGTGCCACCGGTCGGCATCGGCGAGGGCCTGCTTAAATGCCGTGTAGTCGGCGCCGCTTGCCAGCCAGAGCAGGATTCCCCTGGAACGCCAGGCAGTCATGGGGTCTTCGGTTCGCAGGATAATGAGGGCGGTCCATTTGACCAGCGCCATGATGTCCCGGTCGGACTCGGCTATGCCGAGCAGTTCCATGAGTGCCCGTTCGTTGCCGGTTTCGGCGGCTTTTTCAAGCCAGTATGCGGTTTTTTTGCGGTCTTTTTCATCGGCCTGGTAGTGGGCAGCCAGCATCAGCATGGAGGCGGTGTCGCCAATGGCGGCGCCTTTTTTGAACCAGGAGAGGGCTTTTTCCTGCGGCTTGTCATTTTCTCCGGATGCCTCACGTTCAATGAGGCCCATCAGGTAGCAGGCGCGCGGATCGCCTTTTTTGGCCTGTGCCTGCAGCATGGCGCGGCCTTTTGCCTCGTTTTTTTCGACGCCGAGGCCCTTGATGGTGAGCCATCCCAAAAGGCTGACGGCTTCATCCATGCCGCGCGCGGAGGCTTTCAGGAGGAGGGCGGCGATGTCTTTTTCGTTTTTGACAGGCAACAGCCCGTCCATCAGCAGGGTGATGAATTCGTGCAGGGCTTTTTTATCGCCGCTTTCGACCTGCTTCATGAGTGCGGCTGTTTCTGCTTCGTCAAGGCTGCGTGAGGAACGGCTTTGTTTTTCGGGGACAGGGGAGGTGTCTCCTTCGGGCGGCAGTTTTTGCGGCCAGGCGGCGAGAATGGCCAAAGCCGCCTTTTTTTCGGAGGGGAGCATGAGAAGCTGCAGTTGCGTCAGGGTATCGGTGTTGGTTTCGCTGATGCTGCTGTCAATATGCGCATCCGTGCTGTCGTAAAGGATCCCGGTCGCGTCCGTGGTTTTTCCATCGTTAAAGGCGCGCTGGGCGATAACCCGCCAGGCGTAGGCGTTGATGATGTCGGGGCGGACCGCCATATGCCGTTCCCGCATGGGGAAGTAGATTTCGCCGAGTTCGAGGGCTGAGAGGGCAAAGCCGTTTTCGACAGCTTTCCTGTACCAGAGGATGGCTTTGGGGATGTCGGATGTGTCCTGTCCTTTCTGGTAGTGCTGTCCCATGATGTGCGCGGCGCGGCCGCTGCCGGCATTTGCCGCCCGGATGATGAGGGCGAGGGTTTCTTCCATGCTTTTTTCGTCCGACGGCCAGGTGGTGGGGGCTTTGCTGAGCGCTTCGGCGAACATGGCGTGGGGATTGCCGTTTTCGGCAGCTTTTTCAACCCATTTTCCGGCCAGTTCCAGGTTGCGCGTTTCGCCGGTGGTTTTGTCTCTTTCGCTGTACCAGATGGCGAGCTGGTACTGGGCGTCGGCATCGCCTGCTTCGGCTTTGCGGGTGGTGTCGGCAAGGTCTTTTTCGGCGATCAGGGAAGGAAGGGGGATCGCGCTTTGGGGCCAGGGGGCGATTTTTGGCATGGCGAAGGCAAGTTCGTCCGCGCTTGCTCCCGGCAGGGCAAAAAAGAGGGCAAGGCAGGAGCAAAGAAAAAAGGCAGGGCGTATCAGGGAGAAAAGGCGTTGGCGCATGGCGGTCTCAAGATGGATCGGTGTTGTACAGGTGTGGCAGCGGATGCGGCAGGCAGGTTTGCGGCATCCGCGCCGTTATGCGGAAAAGGAAGGGGAGGGATTTCCACCGTTGTCATTGTACCCGTTACCGCGCAGGCAGGTTTCGAGTTCGGCAAATTCCTGGTGCGCCCGGTAAAAGGCATCGGCAATGATGGGGTCAAACTGGGTTCCCTTGCCGTCCATGATGATTTTCACGGCTTCTTCGTGCGGCATCTTGGGTTTGTAGCAGCGGACGTTGACGAGGGCGTCATAGACATCGACAACGGAAAGGATGCGGGCTGTCAGCGGGATGTCGTTGCCTGCCAGCCCGTCCGGATAACCCCTGCCGTCCCATCTTTCGTGGTGATAGCGGGCGATTTCCTCGGCGCGTGCAAGGTA
>JAJDFZ010000073.1 GCA_030269625.1 Oxalobacter sp. OttesenSCG-928-P03
TAGAAAATTATCTTGCCAAAGTAGATGTCCATGATGTGCGCCAATTGACAGAAGCCGGTACAACCATCCGGCAATGGATTGTCGATACGCCGCTTCAGCCGCGCCTGGAAAAAGAAATACTGGATGCCTACGAAAAGCTGCTGGGCATGTCAGTTGAAGGCATGTCGGTTGCTGTTCGTTCTTCTGCAACGGCGGAAGACTTGCAGGACGCTTCATTTGCCGGTCAGCAGGAAACCTTCCTGAACATTTCCGGAAAAGAGAACCTGCTGGAAGCCGTCAAGCATGTATTTGCCTCGCTGTATAACGATCGTGCGATTTCCTATCGTGAGCAAAGGGGGTTCAAGCATGAGGAAGTTGCCCTTTCTGTTGGTATCCAGCAGATGGTGCGTTCCGATATCGGTTCATCCGGCGTGATGTTTACGATTGATACGGAATCCGGTTTTGCTGACGTGGTATTCATTACCTCCAGCTTTGGTCTGGGAGAGATGGTTGTGCAGGGCGCGGTCAACCCGGATGAATTTTATGTCCACAAACCCATGCTGGAAAAAGGCAAGATGCCGATTGTCCGGAGAAATCTCGGTTCAAAAGTGCTCCAGATGATATTTTCGACGGATCCTGCCAGCAAGAGCCCTGTCGAAACAATTGAGGTACCGGCGGAGAGGCAGGCCAGCTATTCCCTGACAGATGAGGATGTCATTGAGCTTGCCCGCTTTGCTGTCATCATTGAAAAGCATTATGGCCGTCCAATGGATATCGAATGGGGCAAAGATGGCAATGACGGCAAGCTGTACATTCTCCAGGCGCGCCCCGAGACCGTCAAGTCACAGCAAAAAGCCAGCGATGAGGTACGGGTATACCGCCTGAAAGAGCAGGGAACGGTTTTGACTTCCGGTCGCGCTATCGGCCAGAAAGTCGGTATTGGCCCGGTCCGTATTATCAAGGATGCATCTGAAATGCATCGGGTACAGCCCGGAGATATTCTGGTGGCTGATATGACGGACCCCAACTGGGAACCGGTGATGAAAATTGCTTCGGCCATTGTGACCAACAGGGGTGGCAGAACCTGTCATGCGGCTATCGTTGCGCGCGAAATCGGCGTGCCGGCGGTTGTTGGCTGTGGCAATGCCACGGAACTACTGACAGAAGGCATGAAGGTGACGGTTTCCTGTGCCGAGGGCGAGGAAGGACGCATCTATGAAGGGGTCCTTGATGTCGAGGAAAGCAATGTTGTTTACGACAACCTGCCGCCGCTGCCAATCAAGATGACCATGAATATCGGCAACCCGAGCCTGGCATTCCAGAATCAGGCGATTCCCAATGATGGTGTCGGGCTGGCGCGTCTTGAATTCATTATCAATGAAATCGGTATTCACCCCCAGGCTGCGCTGGCTTACCCGAACGTGGATGATGATCTGAAGCGCGGGCTGGAATCCGTTTCACGCGGACATGCTTCGCCTACAGCCTACTATGTGGACAAGCTGGCAGAAGGCATTGCTACTATTGCAGCCGCTTTCTGGCCGAAACCGGTTATCGTCAGGATGTCGGACTTCAAAACGAATGAATACCGTTCGCTGATGGGTGGTTCACGTTATGAGCCGGAAGAAGAGAATCCGATGCTGGGCTTCCGCGGTGCGGCGCGTTATCTTTCCAAGGAGTTTGCCGAGGCATTCAGGATGGAGTGTGAGGCGCTCAAACGCGTCAGAAACGACATGGGACTGACCAATGTCGAAATCATGGTGCCTTTTGTGCGCACACTGAAGCAGGCCAAAAACGTGATTGATCTGCTGGCCCAGAATGGCTTGTCTCGCGGCGAGAATGACCTGCGGCTGATCATGATGTGTGAAGTGCCGTCAAACGCTGTTCTCGCGGATGAGTTCCTTGAGCATTTTGACGGGTTCTCGATTGGTTCAAATGACATGACACAGCTGACGCTTGGACTTGACAGGGATTCGGGCATTGAGCTGCTGGCAGAGGATTTTGATGAGCGTGATCCTGCTGTACAGGCCATGATTTCCAGAGCAATCAAGGCCTGTAATGCACAGGGCAAGTATGTCGGCATTTGCGGGCAGGGGCCGTCTGACCGCCCGGATTTCGCACACTGGCTGATCAAGGAAGGGATCGGTTCCCTCTCGCTCAATCCGGACTCCGTACTGTCAACCTGGAAAACCCTGGCCAAGGACGAATAAGTTCCTTTTGACCGAACGGAGTAACTGAACAAAACCTTTCCCGGATAAACACTTCCGGGAAAGGTTTTGTTACGTTTGGAAGCCATGCAGGGGCGGATAAAATGGTATTCTTGTTTTTTGCGTCATAACAGGAGGTATGCGTATGGCTGACTGGGCTTATTGGTTTGCTGCTGCCGGCATACTGGTTGCTGTCGAAATATTTACGGGAACCTTCTATCTGCTGATGCTGGCGCTGGGTTTTGCCGCCGGTGGTGTGGTTGCCCTGGCAGGCCCCGGTATTGCCTTTCAGCTTATTGCCGGGGGGATTGTGGGCGCTGTTGCGACAGTGCTGCTGAAAAAAAGCCGTTATGGCCCGAAAAACAGGCGCAGTCCGGCGCATGATCCCAACGTTAACCTGGATATCGGCAAGACACTGACGGTCAGTGAATGGCAGTCAGCGCCGGGCGCACCCAGCCAGGCGCGTGTGTCGTATCGCGGTACCATGTGGGATGTTGAGCTTGGCAGCGGCGGACAACCGAGATCCGGTGTTTTTGTGATCAGGGAGGTGCGTGCCAACCGCCTGATTGTCGAGAATGCTTCTGAATAAAACCCGTTGATTCATTATTTGAGAGAAAGATCGTTTATCCATGGAATTTTCTTATGTAGCCATTGTCATTTTTGTTATCGCCCTTGTTTTTGTTGTCAAATCCATCAATGTCGTTCCCCAGCAGAATGCCTGGGTGGTTGAGCGCTTCGGGAAATATCACGCGACCCTGTCGCCGGGTCTCAATATTGTTGTTCCGTTTATTGACCGGGTTGCCTACAAGCACAGCCTGAAGGAAATTCCGATGGATGTGCCGCCCCAGATCTGTATTACCAAGGACAATACCCAGCTTCAGGTCGATGGTGTCCTGTATTTCCAGGTAACGGATGCCAAGCTGGCTTCGTACGGCTCTTCCAATTACATTGCCGCGATTACCCAGCTGGCACAGACCACGCTTCGTTCCGTTATCGGGCGCATGGAACTCGACAAGACGTTTGAGGAACGCGACCAGATCAACACCACGGTCGTTGGTGTGGTGGACGAGTCTGCGCAGAACTGGGGCGTCAAGGTCCTGCGTTACGAGATCAAGGATTTAACTCCGCCGACTGAAATTCTTCGTGCCATGCAGGCGCAGATTACGGCTGAGCGGGAAAAGCGTGCCGTCATTGCCACATCAGAAGGTAAAAAGCAGGAGCAGATCAATCTTGCATCAGGTATGCGCGAAGCGGCAATTGCACAGTCGGAAGGTGAAAAGCAGGCGGCCATTAACCGGGCTCAGGGCGAGGCGGCGGCCATCATTTCCATTGCCGATGCCAACGCAGAGGCGCTCCGCAAGGTGGGCGAAGCCATAATGGCGCAGGGTGGAAGCGATGCGGTCAACCTGAAAGTGGCCGAGCAATATGTCGCCGCATTTTCCGGGCTGGCCC
>JAJDFZ010000074.1 GCA_030269625.1 Oxalobacter sp. OttesenSCG-928-P03
ACTGGTCGGACTCAAAAGTCAGGGTAGCTGTGAGCAAATCAGCTAATCGTGCCGGGGCAATCCTGGACGAAATCGACTACGGAAGAATCATCGGCAGTGTCAGGGCGGACATTGCAACAAAGGTGGGTGATGATACTGAAGTGCCTGTTACCACCATTCACGAGGTTGTTGAAAAGGTTCTCAACTGCCTCTACCCCAAAGTTGGCCAGAGTTACTCCAACTATCGCAGTTACATCATGAATATGGGCGAGACATGGGACAAGGTTTACCAGAAGACAAAGGAAACCCTGTACCTTGGCGACCGCGAAAATGCGAACTTCAACTCTGCCCTGATTTCAACAAAAGGCTCTATCGTCAAAGGCCATTTGATGAAAGAAGTGTGCCAGAAGTTTTACCTGTCCCCTGATGAATTGCAGGCTACCGAGGACGGGTATCTGTATGCGCATGACATGAGGGACTTGCCCTTCAATGGCATCAATTGCTGCCTCTTTGACATGGGGACGGTGCTACAGGGCGGCTTTGAAATGTCGGGCGTGAAGTACAAGGAACCCAAGAGCGTTCTCTCTGCCTTGCAGGTTATTGGTGATGTGACCCTGGTGGCGACAGCGCAACAGTTTGGCGGGTTCACGATCCCGGAGTTTGACAAGGTTCTGCTGCCCTATGTCAAAAAGACCAGAGCGCGTTTCTTTGAGGAAGCGACACAGTACAAGGTTCTGGAAAAGGAGCGCTATGTCACCGAGAAAACCACAGAGGAAATCAGACAGGGTATCCAGTCTTTTGAAATGAAGTTAAACACAGTGCCCTCCTCTCGCGGGGATACGGCCTTTGTGACCATTTCTTTCGGTAACTGTGATATCCCTGAAGATGCTGATATCCAAAGGCTGATCTGTGAGTGCATTCTTGACACCCGCATGAATGGCCAGGGTAATGGCGCGCCGGTGGTATTCCCTAAGCTGGTTTACCTGCACTCTGAAAAGCAGCATGAAGAGGCTGGTCAGCAAAAGCTCTTTGACAAGGCAATTGAGTGCAACAGCAAGGCCATGTACCCGGACTACCTCTCCCTGGATAACGAGTATGTCTCTGAAGTGGGTCGCATTTACCATACCACGGGCAAGGTTGTGTCACCGATGGGCTGCCGGGCTTACCTGAGTGATTACAAGGATGAGAACGGGGAATCCTACTTTGTGGGCAGGGCCAATATCGGCGCTGTATCCCTGAACCTCCCGATGATCTGGAAGAAGTCTGATGGTGCGTCATTCATGTCAGACCTGAAAGATTACCTGGATATTGCAAGAGGGTTCCTCAAAAAGCGGTATGAGGCAGTGGCTGGCAACCTGTGCAGTACGAACCCGCTGGCATTCACCCAAGGCGGCATCAGGGGCGGTTTCAAGAAACCTGAAGACAAGGTAGGGATGGATATTGTGAAGTCTTTCACAGCATCTTTCGGGATCACGGCATTGAATGAACTGAATGTCCTTGCCGAGGGTAAAGAGCTTCATGAGTCGGATCAACGCTTCGTCACCGAAGTGGTGAATGTCATCTACGGAATAGTGGATCGCTTCAAGCAAGAAGATGGCTACCTGTATGCCCTGTATGCGACCCCTGCTGAAAGCCTGGCAGGAACGCAGGTAGAGCAATTCAGGAAGAAGTTCGGAGAAATCCCGAAAGTCTCTGATAAAGCCTACTTCTCTAATGGCTTTCACTGTGCTGTGACTGCGCCCATTACGCCCTTCCAGAAGCAGGATATGGAATACAACCTGTATCACTTCATCAATGGTGGGCACATTCAGTATGTGCGCCTGGACAGCGCAACCAACAAGGAAGCTATCAAGACTCTGGTCAAAAGAGGCATGAGAATGGGCTTCTATCAGGGTGTGAACTTTGATCTGGTTGTCTGTAATGACTGTGGCTACAGGCCGCGATCCTTCAATGAAGTCTGCCCGTTGTGCGAAAGCAGGAACATCATGCATACCGCAAGGGTCTGCGGCTATCTGGGCATCAAGTACAGCAATGGCAATACCCGGTTCAATGACGCGAAGATCGCCGAATGCAACGAACGGGTGTCCATGTAATGTACTACTCCGACCTGATTTTCGCTGATACGGTCAATGGGCCGGGTTTCAGGGTGAGTCTGTTTGTGTCAGGTTGCACGTTGAACTGTGCAGGCTGTTTCAATAAACAGGCTCAGAATTTCAGGTTCGGAAAGCCCTATACCCAGGAGACTGAAGAAGCGATTCTTAAAGCCCTGTCTGGTGAGTATATCTCCGGGCTTTCTATTCTTGGTGGCGATCCGCTTGAGAAGAAGAATGCCCCGGAGGTTATCTCGCTCTGTCAGAAGGTTAAGGCACTTTATCCGCATCAGACCATCTGGATGTGGTCTGGCAGAACGCTTGAAGAGATTCAGGAAAACCCCCTGCTATCCCCTGTCCTTGATGTGATAGATACGCTGGTTGATGGGCGGTTTGTAGAAGAGCTTAAAGATGAGACTTTGCAGTACCGGGGCAGTGCAAACCAAAGGGTTCTGTCCTTACATTAATTAAGTAAGTAAGAACTTATTAACTATACTAGAAGTTTTAAAGGGAGAAATAAATTGACTATTACGGCAGAAGTTGTCGCTGATTCTGTTTCAGAGTCCGGCACAAGGTTAACGACATTGCAGTTGAAATACCCGAGGTTCATTCATGCGGAGTTAATGACTCATCGGGTTTTCTCAAGGAATGCGTCTTCATCAAGGGCGATTCCTGTCAAGAGAATGATTGCAGATATTCGCAAAGACCCTGCTATGCCTATTCACTGGGGCGCGAACCAGTCCGGGATGCAAGCTCGTGAAGAACTGACCCCGTTCAAGAAATGGATGACGCGAAAGCTGTGGTTGGGCGCAATGTGGGTTGCCACCACGATTGCCGGCATGATGAACCGGATCGGGGCGCACAAGCAGATCGTAAACCGGATCATCGAACCCTGGCAGCACATCCATGTGATCGTGTCGTCAACCGAGTGGGCGAACTGGGATGCATTGCGGATTCACCCGGATGCAATGCCTGATATTCAAGAGCTGGCAAGAAAGATGCAGGCAGCAAGAATGCAGTCCAGGCCGGTTTCAAGGGATTCGAGATATCCCGATATCGCCGCTAACTGGCATCTGCCCTACGTGGACGAGTATGAGTTGAAAAGATATGCGAAGAATCCGCTGCAACTTGCCAAGTTGTCGGTAGCAAGGTGTGCAAGGGTGTCATATCTGAATCATGACGGTTCAATCCCTAACGCGACTGCCGATGTTGCCCTCTATAACCGTCTGGTGGGTTCTGAACCGATCCACGCGTCACCAACAGAGCATGCGGCATTTCCTTTTGAAGATGGGAATGCTCGCTACAAGAACTTTACTGGCTGGTGCCAGTACAGGGGCATTGTTGAAAGGGATACCGCCCTGGCATCAATGAAATTCGATGAAAAATACGCATTCTTGATAGGAATTATCTGATGAACAAAATGAGAAGAAAAGTGAAAGTAAAAAGGGTGCGCCCATCCTCCCGCATACCAAAGTACGCAACCGAGGGCGCTGCCGGAGTTG
>JAJDFZ010000075.1 GCA_030269625.1 Oxalobacter sp. OttesenSCG-928-P03
GATCGTGGCAAAAGAAAAGCCGATCAAGTGAATTGACCGGCTCCCCATACCTGATTTGCTTTCAATGGTTATTCTACCATCAGGCATATTGAAATCGTAAAGTGTGGCCAGCCCCTCCGTGAGCACGCCGCCCTCGCCCCGGCACCCCTCCCAACGGGGGAGGCAGCCCAATTTGTGACCAAATATGCAACACTTATGTAACTCTTCGCGCCTTTTTTATTGACTCTTGTCATTTCAATAATTGATAATCTTGGAATGTGCGTTTTCCGTATGCTTCGCAATCTGCTCTCCTGATTACGAAGGGCTCGTAATGACGGATAACTCCCCTAAATAAACTCGTAACTCGCCTATTCTCAAGGATTTTTATGCCAATGCTCATTCGCAGGAAAGCTGGCAGCGCTGCGCTTAAACCTCAATCTTCTTCCTTTGCTTACCACGGCATGCCGCTCTCTGCTTTCGGTTCGTATCCCAAGTCCAAATCCTCCACTTTGCATCCCCTCGCTGCTCGTAACAAATTAGCCGCCGCTCTCATCGCCGCTTTCTCCGCTTCTCTTCTCTTCGCCCCAACCCAGGACGCTAGAGCAGACAATTTTTACTGGAACAACACTAACACCGGAAACACCGAATCGTGGGCGACTCCTGCCAACTGGGATCAAAACAGCGTGCCAAGCAATGCGGATGATGTCAATATCAGCAACGGCGGCACAGCCAATATCGGAGCGGGGGGGACGAGAGAGGCTAACGACCTCTCTGTCGGGGGTACCAGTTCAAGTGCGCTTAACATCTCTGGGGGCGGAAAGCTTGCGCTGTCAGGACGTTCCACCATCGGCAACGCCGCCAACACCACCGGGATAGTGACGGTGGATGGCACTGGCTCCTCCCTAACGGCGAGTGGCGTTTTCCATGTCGGATTCAACGGCACGGGCACGCTTAACATCACGAAGGGCGCAACGGCTTTGACTACCAATCTCGCTATTATCGGCGAGAACACCGGCAGCAACGGCACGGTGACGGTGGATGGCTCGGGCTCTTTACTGACGGTGCAGGGTACATTTCTCGGTGTCGGGGGCTACGGCACGGGCACGCTTAACATCACAAACGGCGCAACGGCTTCTGTTACCAACGGCGTTATTATCGCCAGCGACAACGGCGGCAACGGCACGGTGACAGTTGGTGAAGGTTCCGACCTGAGCCTGGGGGGAAATATTTATATCGGCCACAACCGCACCAACCCCTCCACCGGCACGGGTTCGCTCACGGTCAAGGGGACGCTGACTACCACCGGAGAAAATCTCGGCACTTATACCAAGGATATTTTCAACTTCGGGACGAACACGCTCAAATTCGAGCAGGCAGGGAATCAGACGCTTTCCGGCGTGATCTCCGGAACGGGTGATCTGACCAAGGCCGGGACAGGTACGCTTACCCTCTCAGGCGCTAATACCTATTCGGGTGGCACGACTGTGACGGGGGGGCTGATTAATTTCACTAATGCGGGCAATCTCGGGACGGGCAATATCACGCTGAATGGCGGCGGATTGCAGTGGGCTACGAATAATACCACTGATATTTCTGGCAGGTTGACCGCTATCGGGGCCAATGGCGCTACTTTTCATACGAATGACAATAATCTCACTTTGGCCACCCCGCTTACCGGGACGGGGGGGGTAACCAAGGCCGGTACAGGTACGCTCACCCTCTCAGGGGTCAATACCTACTCGGGCGGGACGACTGTGACGGGGGGGCTGATTAATTTCAGCAACGAAAATAATCTCGGAACGGGCAATATCACGCTGAATGGCGGCGGATTGCAGTGGGATGCGGGTAATACTGCTGATATTTCTGGCAGGTTGACCGCTATCGGGGCCAATGGCGCTACTTTTCATACGAATGACAATAATCTCACTTTGGCCAACACGCTTTCCGGGACGGGGGGAATAACCAAGGACGGTACAGGGTGGCTGATCCTCTCAGGGAATAATACCTACACGGGCAATACGACGGTTTCGGCAGGGACGCTGACTGTCACCGGGTCGCTGGGTAACGGCAATTATGCCGGGAATATTGTCAATAATGGCGTGGTAGTGTTCTACCAGACTGGCAATCAAACGATTTCTGGCGCTATCTCCGGTGCGGGTAACCTGTTCCTGCGTGATGCAGGGACGCTGACGCTCTCAGGGAGTAATAATTTGACGGGGGACATGAATGTCAATGCTGGTACCCTGCGTCTTGTAGGCAATGCTGGTACGCTGAAGGGCAACCTCCATGTGAATGCGGACACTCTGGACAAGAATGTCTCTCTGGAAGCGGAACGTCTGAGTGCTCCTTTTATAACGATTACCGAGACAGTGCTTAACACTGCCAAAGCCAATATCGGCACACTGGATGTGAGTACGAACAACAGTGAACTGAAGCTGGACGCTACCTCGGCTTCTAATGTGAAGATCGATAACGTGACTCTGGGCGACAATACGTTTACCGTCACCAGCGCCAATTCCGGCGGCGCAACGATCTCTAATCTGAATGTGACGGGTACCAACGGTATTCTGACGCTGGATGCTACCTCGGCTTCCAATTTGAATGTCGGTACGGTGTTTCTTTCCGGGAATATGTTTACGCTTAACCGCGACAATAGCGGTGATTTCACGCTTGGCGGTATCTCGGTGACCGGTACAGGTAATCGTATCGGAATCGGCACTAATGCCGCACCCATTTCCGTGAATTCCCTGACTTTCAAGATGGACAATACAACGCCGGTTAACAGCCAGACGGCGCTGCTGGATGCGAACAACCAGCTCGCCACTACGCTCACGACAAAGACTTCGCTGACTGCCGGGACACCACTCAGCCAGTTTGCGGTGGGTGACAAGGTGACGCTGGTGTCTAATCTGGCTGGCGGCAGTGACTATACGGCGCAAACAGGGGTGGCAGCACGTTATGGTGCTACGGATTATTTGTTTGATGTGGATATGGATGCTGCGACGCTGGCAGCGACTTATTCGGGTGAGAAGGCGGTGGCTAATGAAGCTGCCCGTGGTTATGGTTATGGTATCTCCGCAAGGAGTGCTTCTCTGAATAATGCGTATGACAGTACGCTTAATGTGATTCATAACTGGAGGATGGCTGATCCGGCTACGCTTTCTGATGCTTCTGTGAAGTTTGATTCTTTTGCGCAGCTTTCTGCTTCGCATACGAAGACGAAGACAGGCTCGCATGTGGATAATGACGGGATTTCTTTTACGGGCGGTGCCGGATGGGAACTTCCTCTGTCTTCGGGTAGTCTGCTTTTAGGGCTTTTTGTGGAGGGTGGTACGGGTAGTTATGACAGCTACAATTCTTTTGCGCGGGGTGACGGGGATACCTGGCATTATGGCGCAGGGGGGTTTGCGAAGTTTAAGCTGACGCAGGGGACGTATTTTGAGGGGTCTGTCCGTGCTGGTCGCACGAAGGCGGATTTTGATGCGAAGCAGTTGCATGATGCGAGTTATGACAGTACGAGTTGGTACTGGGGTGCTCATGCGGGTGTGGGCCAT
>JAJDFZ010000077.1 GCA_030269625.1 Oxalobacter sp. OttesenSCG-928-P03
TACCAGAGCAAGAATATCGCCCATACCGAGAATACGGTTGGCCATCCTCGCCGGATCAAAAACTTCCAGGCCATCCAGCTTTTCGGACACACCGGCAAATTTGATGGGTTTACCCGTAATGTGACGGACTGACAAAGCAGCACCACCCCGGGCATCACCATCCAGCTTGGTTAAAACAATGCCGGTGAGAGGCAATGCATCGTTAAAGGTGCGCGCAACGTTCACCGCGTCCTGCCCAAGCATCGCATCAACAACAAAAAGTGTCTCGATCGGCTTGACCGCTTCGTGCAGCGAAGCAATTTCCTGCATCATTTCTTCATCAATACCAAGGCGGCCGGCCGTATCGATAATGAGAACATCGTGATAATGGCGGCGGGCGTAGTCCAGTGCCGCTCTGGCGATATCGACAGGCTTGCCGGAAGCTTCTGATGCATAAAAATCCACTCCTGCCTGCTGTGAAACTGTTTCCAATTGCTGGATCGCTGCCGGCCGGTAAACGTCGGTGGAAACGGTCAGGACTTTTTTCTTGTTTTCCGCTGTCAGATAACGCGCCAGCTTGCCAACCGTTGTGGTTTTACCCACGCCCTGCAGGCCTGCCATGAGAATGACTGCCGGAGGCTGGGTGGCAAAATTAAGCTTTGCCGCATCCTTGCCAAGATCGCCTCCCATAATGTCAGCCAGTTCCTGCTGTACGACACCGACAAGCGCCTGCCCCGGAGTCAGCGACCCGATGACTTCCTCTCCCATTGCTTTTTCACGAACACGATTGATGAAATCGCGAACAACAGGCAAAGCAACGTCTGCTTCCAGTAGAGCAAGACGGATTTCCCGCAACATCTCCGTTGTGTTGGCCTCTGTTAAGCGCGCCTCACCGCGCATGGTTTTAACAACCCTGGCCAATCGTTGTGTCAGATTATCGAGCATGATGCACCATTCAATTCAAATCACATAAACAAAAATCAGGTCGCCGGCAAGCCATTTCCTGATGGTGAAAGTCGGTGCCTGATGGTAACACAGGATAAAAAGAAGTATGGGGCCGTACCAGGAACGCTGTACCTTCATTTACAACCATTTTATTTGCCCAGCAGTGGTGCGGCAAACACCCGGAAAAATGATTCTTACCGCACATGGTCAGAAAAATGTTGTACGCCTTGCCAACTCCGGACAGGACTTTAGCATCGCTCGAAATGTGCCGGCCAACGCACGCAACTGATATTTTATTTCACAAAACTGCCATACAGCCTTGAACAAAAACCATTTTTTTGCACGGGTAAAAACCATTAAAAGAAAGCCAACATTGTTTGTGGCGAATCGCGGTTGCGAACCGTGGTTTGTATCATCTACAATGGACTGTATTTAATGCAACTTCCGGTAAAAGAGAGATTTTAATATGACAACAGATATAGCCATTGCTCAAAGAGCGAAGATGCTACGCATCAGCCAGGTAGCACAACGCTTCGATATTGACGAAGAGTACATGGAGCCTTATGGCTACTACAAGGCAAAAATTTCCCTGGAGTTTCTGGAAACGCTGAAAGACCGGCCGAACGGAAAACTGATCCTGGTAACGGCCATCAACCCGACACCGGCCGGTGAAGGCAAGACAACAACAACCATTGGCCTGGGTGATGCATTGAACCGCGTCGGTAAAAAATCCATCATCTGCCTGCGCGAACCCTCCATGGGACCGGTCTTTGGCATGAAAGGCGGTGCGGCCGGCGGCGGCTATTCCCAGGTTGTTCCCATGGAAGATATCAATCTGCACTTCACCGGTGATATCAGCGCAGTCAGTCTGGCCAATAACCTGCTGGCAGCACTGATCGACAATCACATTCATCACGGTAATGAACTGGGCATTGACGCCCGCCGTATCGTCTGGAAACGTGTTGTTGACATGAATGACCGCGCCCTGCGTGATATCACGGTCGGGCTTGGGGGACCAGGAAATGGCTTCCCGCGCTCTGACGGTTTTGATATTGCGGTTGCATCAGAAGTGATGGCCATTTTCTGCCTGGCAACCGGCCTGGAAGATCTGAAAGACCGCCTGGGCCGTATCGTGATTGGCTATACACGCGATCTTCGCCCGATCCTCGCCAGTGACCTGAAAGCTCATGGAGCAATGGCAGCCCTGCTGAAAGATGCCATTAAGCCAAACATGGTGCAGACACTTGAAAACAGCCCGGCCTTTATTCATGGCGGCCCGTTTGCCAATATCGCAACCGGCACCAATTCTGTCATCGCCACCTCGGCAGCCCTGAAACTTGCGGACTACGTTGTTACTGAAGCCGGCTTTGGCGCTGACCTGGGAGCAGAAAAATTTGTCGATATCGTTTGCCGTAAATCCGGCTTCAAGCCTGACTGTGCCATTGTGGTTGCGACCGTTCGCGCCCTCAAATATCACGGCGGTGTTGAATTGCCCGATCTCAACCAGGAAAACCTGGCTGCGCTGGAAAAGGGTATCGCCAATCTTGAGCGTCATGTCAATAACATCCGGAACCATTACGGTCTGCCCTGTATCGTGGCAATCAACCATTTCACGCTGGATACCGACGCAGAAATCAAGCTGCTCAAGGACAAAATGGCAACGCAGGGAGCGCCTGTAGTGGTTTCAAGGCACTGGGCAGAAGGCGGAAAAGGTGGTGAGGAGCTGGCAAATGCCGTTATCAACATGGTTGAAACCACCCCGTCCAACTTCAAATTCGTCTATGAAGAAAATGACTCGCTGTGGAACAAGATGTCCGCCATTGCAACCAAGCTGTATGGCGCCAGGGACATCATGGCTGACAGCCGGGTACGCGCCCAGATAAAAAAACTGGAAGACGACGGATATGGTTCCTACCCGATCTGCGTAGCAAAAACACAATATTCCTTCTCAACAGACCCGGCCCTGCGCGGCGCGCCGACAGGCCATTCTGTTGCTATCCGGGATGTAAACCTTGCTGCCGGAGCGGAATTTATTGTCATGGTTTGCGGCGATGCCGTCATGACCATGCCCGGTTTGCCCAGAGTCCCGTCATCCAACATGATTGATGTCGATGCAGAAGGAAGAATTGTCGGATTATTCTAATAAAGTTGTGTAAACTAGCATGGGTTAAATCAATCATCATTTTTCAGAATGAATCACACATA
>JAJDFZ010000076.1 GCA_030269625.1 Oxalobacter sp. OttesenSCG-928-P03
CAGATGCTCTCCTCCTGGGATCCCAATGCCCCTGTCCCTGAAGACGGCACCCCTGTCGAGGAAAGCCCGGCTGACGTGACAGACATCCCGGATATCACGGGCACATCCGATACCGCAGCGGATGACGCCGCCGCCGTACAGCTTTTTGCCGTCACCCCGCAGGAATAGCCGCCGGGACACCGCACGACATAAAGCCGCCCCCTTGCCGGGGCTAATGAGACGGGTACCCCTGTCAGCAGCCGTTGACAGGGTTTTTTTTTAATCATTCCCGCACCGGATTATGGGTAAATGTGATTTAATAAACAGACGCCATACCTTGAAAAATCCCTGAAAATCAAGCAGAAATGGAGGGTGATATGTACAAGCGCAACAGCAGGACAATCGGCGTGCTGGCAGGTATCGCCCTCGTCATCGTACTGTGGGGGGCCGGGTGGACATGGAGCGAAAAAGGCATTGCCTCCGCCGAATTTGCCGCCTGGATACAGGCTATCGGCGTCATCGCCGCCATCTTCACCGGCATTGTCATCGTCACGGCAGACAGGAGCCGCTACGCCGAAAAAGAATCCGAAGCAGGCCTCATCTTTTATCGCCTGCTGGGCATCCGGCTGGTTTCGCTCGTCGATGACTTAAAACCCATCAGCCAGTGGTTTTACCAGTGCCACCAGGAAGACGGCGATCCCGAGATCATCGGCGACCATCTCGACCGCCTGAAAAAAAACTACTGGGAATGGACCGCCTTCGAGACCATGCAGCAGATCATCCACATCGTCCCCATTTCCACCCGCTACGGGCACAGCATCGTCAATGGCATCGACAACCTCAACCTTGCCATCCGCGCCATCGAAAGCCATCCCTGGCGTGAACTTCAGATGGAAGTACACCGGCGCGATCTTGCCCGGAGAGTTGCTCTTTTTCTCGACAGCGCGCTGGACGAATTCGGCATCGTCTTCAGGATGCCGAAAAAATACGGCGTGCAGGAAAAGGATTTCACCGGCGCCAGCGGCTGAATGCCCGGCATACCCTCACCGGCGCAACTGCGCCTCATGGAGCAGGGCATGGCTTACCGGCGATAAACCCGGCGGTTGGTCGTCCTGTCGTCCGTATTCATCGGATTGCTGCCCGTTCTGTTGACCTCCCGGTACGGCGAAGGTTCGCGCGGCCTTGTCTGCAGATAGTCCGGTGCGGGTTTGCGCGCATTCATGTCCCGGTACAGCTCGGATGTCCCCCGGACGCTGTCCGTATTCATGGGATACACCGGCACATCGCGCGCCGGTTTTGCATACGGGTCGGGTTGGATATCCTTGTCGGGTTCCAGCGACGGATCATGCTTCATCGAGGACTCCACCGCTTCCGGCATCGACGTTTTTCTTCGTGGTGCTTTTCTCTGCGGCCGCTGGCCGGGATCGGGATAAGCCGCAGGACGGTAAGGATGCGGATCAGACCCCACAGGTGAATCAATCAGCGTGCACGCCGACAGCAGCAATACCGCGGGCAAGAGGAAAATGGCTTTTTTCATATATGCCTCCTGAACTGATTCCTTGACTGATAATAGCAGGTCAGGCGAAAAAACAGCACAAAATGTATTTTCGTGTTAGTATGCCTACACAATATTTTCAAGCTCCAGATTCAAGTAGCATCGTTGTACCATTTTCGGCACCATTCTGATAGTTCCTTCAGTCTTCCTTGATTATCTTGACCCAAGGGCATTGGCTCTTATTTTTTATTTTTTTTAAGGAATTCCACAATGGAAACAGGTACCGTTAAATGGTTCAATGAATCAAAAGGTTTTGGTTTTATCACCCCGGACGGCGAAGGCAAGGATTTGTTCGCGCATTTCTCCGAAATCCAGGGCACGGGCTTCAAATCCCTCGCCGAAGGCCAGAAAGTCCGCTTTGTTGCGGCAATGGGACAAAAAGGCCCGCAAGCCACCAAGATCCAGGCGATGTAATCCACACCGCCCGACAACAAAGCCCCGCTATGCGGGGCTTTTTGATTTCCGGCGCTGCAGGCTTTCGCCCATATCAGGGTTATCTCAAAAACAGGCGCGGGTGACAAAAAGAGCAGGGCCTCAAATTGCTCTTAGCCCGCAGCAGCGTTAACTTTTTGTCAATCCGCAGGGACGCGTATTACAATAACCGCCTGAGCCGGTAAATCACACCACCATGGGAAGACGTTCATGCAGAAAAGCCAAAAATCCCTCATCCTTTTTATCCTGTTCCTGCTTTTTGCTCCCATACATGCATTTGCCGATGGCAACCAGAGCGTACAGTCATTCGACAAGGCAAAAAAGCTCTTGATGTCTTCCGTTTACAACGATTACCACACTACTTTTTATTGCCAGGGCACCTTTACGCCTTCCGGTGAGATTTCCCAAACCCCTGAAGGATTTACTGCGGAAAAACATCAAAGCCGGGCAAAAAGGGTCGAATGGGAACATGTTGTTCCCGCCGAGAATTTTGGCAGGGCTTTTGCCGCCTGGCGTGATGGAGATCCCTTGTGCGTGAGCAGCAAGGGCAAAACCTTCAAGGGCAGGAACTGCGCGGAAAAGGTCAGCACCGAGTACCGTTTCATGCAGGCAGACATGCACAACCTCGTACCTGCAATCGGGGCGGTAAATGCAGCCCGGCAGAATTACAACTTCACCATGCTGCCGGAAGCGAATGCCTCTTTCGGCAGTTGCGAAATGAAAATAGCCGGAACCAAGGTTGAGCCGCCGGACCATAGCTGGGGAGCCATTGCCCGGACCTACAAGTACATGGACTGGGCTTATCCCCAATACAACATGAGCAAACAGCAGCGGCGGCTCATGGACGCATGGGACAGCATGTACCCTGTTACGGAATGGGAGTGCGTCAGGGAACAGCGGATCGCATCACTCCAGGGCAACAGCAACCCCTTTGTCGCCCGCCAGTGCGCCCGGTAACATCCTGCCGCGGATTTTATCCGTGATTTATCCGTGATGAAGAGCAAAAAACCCACCAGTTCCGGTGGGCTTTTGTTCTGCAGGGCGTTAATTTTTTTGACAAAAACAACGCATGGTGCCCGGGACCGGTTTGGTTTTGTGTGAATTACGCTGTAATTCGTTGTTTAAAAATGATTTATGTTTGCTGCATTTCTCACTGTATCACAC
>JAJDFZ010000078.1 GCA_030269625.1 Oxalobacter sp. OttesenSCG-928-P03
AATGTGTCGGCATCAATCAGTGCGCGTATTTCAGCAAAAAGGGGATCGTCTTTCGTGTATTTTTCGCCGTAGGTGAGGTTGAAGGCGTAGTCAAAACCGGGCGGGTTGGCGCCCTGGTTGTGCTGGATGAGGGTTTCGATCTTGTCGAGAGCCTTGACGGCGCGCGCTTCGGGCGAAGCCGCGTTTTCGTATTCTTCCCAGAGGGAAAGGAGCTGTTCCTGCAGATGGGCCGGGAGCGGGGAAAGCAGGGTCTGCAGGTCTTTTTTTTCCTGTGCGGCCTTGCCGTCATCAGGCGTTTGTTCGGTGGCGGGGATGTCGCCGCTGATGGCTTCGCCCAGGTCGTGGAGAATGCAGATCCGCAGGACTTTGGCAAAGTCGAGATGGGGAAGACGGTCTTCAAAAACAAGGGCGAGCAGGCAGAGGCGCCAGGAATGCTCGGCCGTGCTTTCGCGGCGTCCTTCGGAGGTATGGGCGCTGCGCAGGACATTTTTGAGTCTTTCGGCTTCCCGGATGAAGGTCAGCCTGTCGGGGATATCGTTCGGTTTCATGCAGTTGGCGCTTTGGGTGAAAGGTGAGATGAACCTGTTATTTTATCCGACAGAGGGCGATGGCGGATAGGCATGCGTTTTTTTGCGGCACAACACTTTTTTGAGGAGGGTTTAATTTAATTGTTTACAAAAGTAATATTTCAGATTATCTTATTGCCTCCCCCCCTGATGGAGATCTCTGGTGGCATCCGGGCAAGCAGTAATTTGCTGCCAGGCACAGCATCTCCATGGGCGGGAGTGGACCTAATACAAGACCCCTTTCGTGGAAATAAGTCCGCCGGCTCGTAACCCGGTCTTTAGCTCCCGCCCGCCTCGAACGCATTCGAGGCGGGTATTTCCAGACACTTTTGCTCGCGGGCTGTCTCCTGTTTCCCGTTGCCGTCCTTGCTGATGACCTGGCTGATGGCAAGGCGCACCTCGAAAAACGTGAATACGAACCGGCTTTTGCCGCCTTTGCCAAAAGCGCCGCGCAGAACAACCACGAGGCAGAATACTATCTCGGCCTGTTTTACCGCTACGGCATCGCCACTGTCCAGGACAATGACAAGGCGATGGCAGCCTTTATCGAAGCGGCAGAGCATGATCACCTGCCGTCCCAGTACATCCTCGGTTACACTTACCTGACAGGAGAAGGCGCGAAGCAGGACTACACAAAAGCAAAAGAATGGTTCGGCAAAAGCGCCCGAAAAGGCTACGCGCCCTCTATGGTGCAGCTTGCCTTCATGTATGATGATGGTATCGGCATGAAAGCCAGCCCCCAAAAAGCGCTGGCCTGGTTTGAAAAAGCGGCGGCCCTCGGCCAGCCGACCGCCATGCTTTACCTGGGGGTATTTTATGAAACCGGCACCACCGTAAAAAAGGACAACGAAATCGCCTGGCACTGGTACAGAAAAAGTGCAGAATCAGGCGAACCACGTGCCCTCTCCCGCATGATCCGGATTTATGAAAACGGCGAGCTGGGCGAAAAAGCCGACCCTGAGAAAGCGCAGGAATGGGCAAAAAAAGCGGAAGACGCTATTCCCGACCCCCTGAACCCCGTTATCGAATAATATAAAAAAACAAACAGCAGGAAAGAACAGGAAAGAGGCACGACATGGAATATCGCACACTGGCAGGAACCGAACTCACCCTCTCCGCCCTCACCTTTGGCGCCTGGGCCGCCGGAGGCTGGATGTGGGGCACTACCGAAAGAAAAGACGCACTCGAAGCCATCCGCGCCAGCTATGACAACGGCATCACCTCCATCGACACCGCCCCCATCTACGGACAGGGCAACAGCGAGGAAATCGTCGGCGAAGCCATCGCCGGCATCCCCCGCGACAAGGTCCAGATCCTCACCAAGTTCGGCATGCGCTGGGATGAGGACAAGGGCCGTCTCTCCATGAAGACCCGGGACCTGAAAGGCAATAACATCAGCATCCACATCTATGCCAGCAAGGAAAGCATCATCAGGGAATGCGAAGACAGCTTGAGGCGCCTCAAGACCGACTATATCGACCTGTACCAGATTCACTGGCCCGACCCGACCACCCCCATTGCCGAATCCTTCGAAGCCGTCAACAGGCTCATCGAGCAGGGCAAGGTGCGCTATGCCGGTGTATCCAACTACAACGCCGCGCAAATGGCCGAGGCGGAAAAGACCACTTTCATCGCTTCCAACCAGATACCGTACAGCATGGTCAACCGCCGTATCGAAAAAGAAACCCTGCCCTGGTGTATCGAGCACAACAAATCCATCCTGGCATACAGCCCGCTTGAGCGCGGCCTGCTTACCGGCAAGCTCAAGCCCGGCCACGAATTCGCCGAAGGCGACCACCGTGCCACCAACAGTTATTTCACCGACGACAGCATCGAGCGCACCAACGCCTTTTTGGCCAAGCTCAAACCCATGGCAAACGCGAAAAATGCCACGCTCTCCCAGCTCGTCCTGCGCTGGACCATCGAGCAGCCCGGCATCACCATCGCCCTCGTCGGCGCCAGGAATGCCGAACAGGCCATCCAGAACGCCGCCGCCATCAACGTCAAGCTCACCTCCGAAGAAATCCGCTTCATCAACGGCCTGCTCCCCCCGGCATAAGCGGAGGTTTGGTGTGTCAGCGGCACGTTCCCGCTGACAGCCAAGATGGTATCTACACCTCTCCAATATGCCCCGGCTGCAGGGCAGGTCGTTTGACCCGCCATCCATGCGGTATCGTGTGATATGCGGGTGTCCGCGGCATTTGCGGGCGTTCGTGGCGGCGGGTCCGCTGCGCTTGACGCCGCCCTACACCTCTCCTGTTACCCCTGTATTGGCGGTAATGTCCGCATGGGCAACGAAGTTGCCCATCCTACGTAAAACAGGCTTCTGTTTTTGTGCGTTAACCTCAGCATAAGCTGATACCCTGCTAATGGGTTTGCCGGTAGGATGGGCAGGTTTCCTGCCCATGCCGCTCGAACCCCGATGATACTGTTACCCCTCTA
>JAJDFZ010000079.1 GCA_030269625.1 Oxalobacter sp. OttesenSCG-928-P03
GATCAGTCCCAGGAGCCGGATGTGGTGGATGCGGAATTCAAGGAAGTCAAGGACGACGAGAAGGACGCAAAGAGCGAATAAGCTTTTCAAAAAGCTTTGTGTAAACTGTGCCGGGCAGGGTTTCATGGGATGTGAAACCCTGGTCCGGCTTTCTGCCTGATAGTCAGGCACTTTCCCCGTGCAGTGAAACGGGGCGGAAAAGAAACAGAATCCGGCGAAAACGGCTTTTCCGGATGCAACTCGAAGATGTGAACAACGATGGCAAAACGCGATTTTTACGAAGTACTGGGTGTGCCCAAAAATGCTTCGGAAGACGAGATCAAGAAGGCTTATCGCAAACTGGCGATGAAGTACCATCCTGATCGCAATCCCGACAGCAAAACGGCAGAAGGCAAGTTCAAGGAAGTCAAGGAAGCTTATGAGATGCTTTCTGACGACGACAAGCGTGCTGCGTATGACCGCTTCGGCCATGCCGGGGTAGACCCCAATATGAATATGGGTGGCGGCTTCAGAAGTTCGGGAGCCGGTGCCGGCGGTTTTGCCGATGCCTTTGGTGACATTTTTGGCGATATTTTCGGCACCGGGAGAGGCCAGCAGCGCAGTACCGGCCCGCAGATGTATCGCGGTGCGGATTTACGCTACAACCTGGACATTACTCTGGAAGAGGCCGCCAAGGGTGCGGACAAGACGATCCGGGTGCCGTCATGGGATATTTGTGAAACCTGCTGGGCGTATCGGACTTGACTTACGACATGTCATCCTTAAGACGCCTTTTCGACATGTTCGAGCAGAAAACCGAACTGATGAAGCTGCTCGATGTCTCAAGCAAGGCAACCGGCGTACAGATTTATATTGGCGGGGACTCCCAGCTTGTCCCCATGGATGATATGAGCGTGGTTACCGCGCCTTACCAGGTCAACGGCAGCATCGTCGGAACCCTTGGTGTCATCGGCCCGACCCGGATGGAATACCAGCGGGTTATCCCGATTGTCGATATTACCGCCCGCCTGTTATCCAGCGCACTCAGCAATCCCGAACTCAAGCACGATACAGATTGATCTCGTCCCGTGTCCTGACGGCCACCTGGCGTGACGCTTTTGCGAATGCCTCATCTTCGGCTACCCCGGCATACAGGATCGCACGGGAAGAATTGATCATCATTCCCTTGCCATCAGGTGTTTTGCCCGCTGCCACGGTCGCCTGGATATCGCCACCCTGTGCGCCAATCCCCGGAACCAGAAGCGGCATATTGCCGATAATCCCCCTGACAGCAGCCAGTTCCTGCGGGAAGGTCGCCCCGACTACCAGCGCGCACTGGCCGTTGGTATTCCAGTCCTCGGCAACCAGCCGCGCCACATGCTGGTAAAGCGGAACCTGCCTGCCCGTTTCGTCCACCGGCAAAAACTGCAGGTCCGAACCGCCCGGATTGGATGTCCGGCACAGTACGATGGCGCCTTTCTCCCTGTACTGGAGATAGGGCTCAACCGAATCAAATCCCATGTAAGGACTCAGCGTCACGGCATCCGCCTGGTAACGCTCGAATACTTCGCGCGCATACTGCTCCGCCGTGGCACCGATATCTCCGCGCTTGGCATCCAGTATCAGCGGGATATGCGGATATTTCTCCCGAAGATACAGGCATACCGCCTCCAGCTGATTTTCCGCCCTTTCGGCATGAAAATAGGCAATCTGTGGCTTGAAAGCGCAAACCACGTCCGCCGTTTCATCAATAATGGCCTTGCAGAATGCAAAAATGGCATCCGGTTTTCCCTGAAGATGGGCAGGAAAGCGCTTGGTATCCGGGTCCAGCCCAACACACAGAAGCGAATTGTTGGCTTCCCAGGCCGCATTCAATTTTTCCAAGAAATTCACAGTGCATTCTCCAGAGACAAAGTGTATATTGTAACGCGTCATCCCATGGTTTCCCTATGAATTCCCTATCCCGAAAAGACATTCTCCTGCTCATTGCCCTCACCCTTTTCTGGGGGCTGAACTGGCCCGTCATGAAATTCGGGGTAACCCGCATCCCCCCGGTCACCTTCCGTGTCATGGGGATGTTCTGCTCTCTGCCTGTGATGTGGTTTTTTGCCCGCAGGATGAATGAATCCATCGCGCTTCCAAAAAAACACATCCTGCCGCTGATCAGACTGTCCATACCCAATATCCTGGTCTGCCAGACGCTCATGATCATTGGCGTCAGGATGCTCTCCTCGGGACGTGCCGCCATCCTGTGTTACACCATGCCGATATGGGCGGTTATTTTCGCCTCTCTCCTTTTCAGGGAAAAACTCTCCCGAACAGCACTTTTCGGCATCCTCTGTGCGTCGGCGGGCGCACTGCTTCTCTTGTCCAGTGAATTTTCCACCCTCTCTTCCAATGCTGCCGGCACACTCATCATGCTGGCGGCCGCTGCGATCTGGGGCTACGGTACTGTCCAGCTCAAACGCAGGCAAATCCCCATCCCGACCAGTTCCCTGACTTTCTGGATGATTGCATTCAGTGCCAGTGTGATGGCGGTTATCGCACTTATCTTTGAGCATGCTTCGTGGCAGGCGCCGGAACCTCTTGAGTGGGCAGCGATCTTATACAATGCCGTTTTTGTTTTTGGTGTCGCCACCACGATCTGGAATAAAATGGCGCGGACCCTGCCACCGTTCGCGTCGGGCCTGTCCATCATGATGGTGCCGGTTGTCGGTGTCTTCTCGGGCGCCTGGATCCTGTCTGAAACGCCACACTGGCAGGACTATGCCGCCATGCTGCTGATTCTGGCCTCAATGAGCACCGTCCTCTTGAAACCCGGCACATCCGCCCGCAAATAATGGTTTGAAAATGAATTGCCCTGCATCCCTTTATATCGAGGAACATATGAAAAAAATATTCAGATGCCTGATGAT
>JAJDFZ010000008.1 GCA_030269625.1 Oxalobacter sp. OttesenSCG-928-P03
GTGTCCGTGCCGTGAACGATCAGGATTTTTTCCTCTGGCGCGGCAATGCAGGCATGAAGCACCCGTTCACGATCGGTATCCGTCATATCCAGTGAATCAAGAAGCGGCAGCGTCTCAAAAACACAAGGAGCGCGAACACGCCCCTGCTCCAGCATCTGCGGCAGATGGCTTTTGCCAAAGCCCAGTGAGCCGTCAAGCGGATTGTATTGCTTGTCAAAGGTACCGCCAGCAGCAATGATGCGTACAGTCATACCGAAGATCCGTCAGTTGAAATCAAACCAGAAAAAAATGCGCGGATGACATCCGCTCTTTTTCGAACCGTTTTTTCCAGCCCGGAGGCCAGGACAAAACCGGACCATCATAGGCAGGCAGGCTCTGCCTGACCGGATGCACCGGCACCCATTCCGGGAAAAGGCCATCTGCATCCGGCTTGCCGCTCAGGCTATACATATAGCCGGGTAGAAGAACATCGCAGGCAGCGGCAAACCATGCCGTATGATCCTCATCCGTTCCCAGGGCCTGAGCCAGTCCTTCGGGATCAAATCTCGCCAGCGCCTCAATCAGTTCTCCGGTTGTTGCACCCGGCAGATCACCCCATCCCATGACCGGATTAAAAATATAGTCTCCGCCCGAGCCATACCAGCCTTCACGCCAGGGGCGCTGTATCCAGTTTCGCGTACCGGTAAAGAGATGCCAGCGCCAGTGCAGCCCGGATGGCTGCGGCCAGGAGTGCAGATAAAGCCGCTGATATCCCGCCTTGTGTAACTGCCGGACCATATCCATCAGACGGGCATGCGGCATCCTGTCCGGCGCCTCACGGCGAAAAAGAATCGGCTCGCCATCCGCGTGCTGAACCTCGTCTGATGAGAGGTTCAGATCCAGGCATTTCTGCTCGCTGCCAAAGCGGGCCGAAACCCAGCCTGTCAATAAATTGACAGCTGTCAGCACACCGTAACCGCGGTAACGGTGAAAAATGACAGTTCCTGGCGCAATCGGTTTCATGCCGTTTTCTGAATGAAAAAAAGTTATTTTATCCCGTACAGATTGTTTTTGTGCCTTTTCCTGCTGCCGGGTTCCCCGCGACAGACGGGAAACACGTCTTTTCAGTCCCTGCCCGAATCGGGACTTTTTGATTCCCGGACAGATTTTTCCGCCGTGGCGGCGGCATCAAATGCCGCCATCATGGCTTTGCGTGTTTCCGGTGTCTCCAGGCTGATACGGCCCAGAGAACCGCTACGATAATCATTCAGCAGGATCTGCGACGCCTTTTCCATATCAAAGTCGCCGCCCCTGACCTTGAATCCGCGCCGTTTTGCCACGCTTTCTACCACACCAAAACCATCCAGGTCCGTGGTTTCCATGCCATAGCGGGCAGCAAGTAAACCGGGATAGCGATCAAGCAGCACTTCTGCCAGAAAAACCGCCACCTCTTCCTCAATCAGGGCATTCACACCAACCGCATGACTGGCCGCCAGCATCATGCCATCGTCGGGATAACGGATTTTAGGCCAGAGCATTCCTGGCGTATCAATCAGAATCATCCCCTTGTTCAGATACAGGCGCTGCTGGGATTTGGTCACGGCCGGTTCATCTCCGACTGCCGCGACACGGCGCTTGAGCAACATATTCATCAATGTCGATTTCCCGACATTGGGAATCCCCATGATCATCATGCGAAGCGGCTTGGATGCTTCGCCCCGGTTCGGCACAATCTGCTGGCAAATCCCGGGAATTCTCGCTACCTCTGCCGGATGGCGCGCACTGATCGCCACGGCGCGGGTATGGCTGCCCTTTTCAAAAAAATCGATCCACTCTTTTGTCACAGCCGGATCGGCCAGATCGCTTTTATTCAGGATTTTCAGGGATGGCCGTTGCCGGAAAAGACGCAGCTCTTCCACCATGGGATTACAACTGGCCAGGGGAATGCGGGCATCCAGCACCTCGATAACCAGGTCGGTTGTTTTCATGGTTTCCGCCGCTTTTTTGCGCGCGGCATTCATGTGTCCGGGAAACCATTGAATAGATGACATGCTTATTCCTGCTCCAGCCCTGCCAGGGTCCGGATATGTGCCACAGCGCTCTCGGCAAGCGCATCCAGGTTGTATCCACCCTCAAGAAAACTGACAATACGCCCCCCGGCATGCTCTTTGGCCACCGCCATAATCTGCCGGGTAATCCAGGCATAATCATCGGCAACCAGGCTCATGCCACCCAGCGGATCATCACGGTGCGCGTCAAACCCGGCTGAAATAAAGATCATTTGCGGACGGTGATGATGCAGCGCCGGCAGCCATTTTTCTGTCACAACCTGGCGGATAACCGCCCCGTCAGTACCGGCAGGAACCGGCACATTGACCATATGGCTGCGCTGACGCTCATTGCCGGAAAACGGATAGAGATATTCCTGATAATAGCTGACCATCATCACACGCGGCTCATGCGCGAAAATGGCTTCTGTCCCGTTGCCGTGATGAACGTCCGTATCCACAATCGCCACGCGCTCAAGTCCATGTACCTTGATGGCTCTGAGTGCGGCAATGGCAACATTGTTAAAGACGCAGAACCCCATGGCTTCGCTTGCCGTGGAATGATGCCCGATCGGACGCACCAGACAAAAGGCATTGTCCAGTTCTCCGGCAAAAACCGCATCCGTCGCGGCAACCGCCGCTCCCGCCGCGCGCAGGGCAGCCTTCCAGCTATACGCATTCAAGAGCGTCCCGCCAAGAGGATGATGGTGCCCCACCTCTGGAATATTGTTTCTGGCATCATCAATCATATCGATGACATGCGCACGCGCAATATCCTCAATAGCCGCTTCAGGCGGCTCCCTGAAATCAAGATAACGATCCGTTCCACTTGATGTCAGCAGATCCTGTATCGCGTGGATTCTGGCCGGCTTCTCTGGATGATACTCTCCCATTTCGTGCTTAAGGCAAATCGGATGTGTGTATAAAGCAGTTGTCATATGAGTCATCCCTTTTATCAATCAAGTCCTGCAAGCGTCCGGATATGGGCAACGGCGCTTCTCGCGAGCGCCGAACGGCTGTAGCCGCCTTCAAGAAAGCTGACAATACGTCCCCGGGCATGCCGGTTGGCGACAGCCATAACCTGCTGTGTCAGCCAGACATAATCATCTTCCACCAGTCTCATCCCTCCCACCGTGTCATCCTTGTGCGCATCAAACCCCGCTGAAACAAACAGCATTTCAGGCGCAAAATCATGCAGTGCCGGCAACCATTTTTCTGTCACCAGTTTGCGTACGGCCTCACCCCCGGTTCCTGCCGGAACAGGTACATTCACCATATTCGGCAGGTTTTTATCCGTTCGTGTATACGGATAAAACGGGCTCTGGAAAAAACTGACCATCATGACTCGCGGCTCCCTGGAAAAAGCCTCTTCCGTCCCGTTGCCATGATGCACATCAAAATCGGCAATCGCCACTTTCTTCAGGCCACAAACATCAATCGCATACCGCGCCGCAATGGCCACGTTGTTAAAAACACAAAAGCCCATCGGCGTATGCAGGCGCGCATGATGCCCAATCGGACGCACCAGGCAAAAAGCGTTATCAATTTCGCCATCAATAACCGCCCTTGTCGCCGCAACCGCCGCACCAGCGGCCCTTAAAGCGGCCCGCCATGAATACCGGTTTAACAGTGTATCAGCATCAACAGAAAAATACTGGCCCGGCATCTTTGGATGATAATCCCGAACCAGATTAATCGATGTTGGCGAATGCACCCGCTCAATGTCAGATACCTCTGCCTCAGGCGCCTCCCTGAAAACAACCAGCCGGTCCGTTCCGGTTGCGGCCAGGCGCTCTTCAATCACATCAATGCGCGCAGGACTCTCCGGGTGATAAGCGCCCATTTCATGTTTTTTGCAGTCAGGATGAGTATAAATTGCTGTTGTCATAATCGGGGGCATCTTTCGCGCCTGTCCAGCCAAGCATAAACTACGGACAGTTTATCGGAAATCGGCGCACATGAAAGCTGCGCTTTACCGCCGCATTACAAACATCATATCTTTTAAGCTATACTCAAATCCCCGGATGAAATGCCACCAAAATGAGAAACCGCACCCTTTTTTCTTTCTTGTCACGCGCGCTGACGCGCGCGCTTTTGTTTCCGGGGCTTTTTTTCACGATGGCATACGCTATCGCAAATAATGCACTGCCCCCTCCCGCATCCTTATCCTGTACCCCGCAAAAAACAACAGATGCCCGGCACCCCGTCAATGACGAGGCATTTACCCGGCATCTGGCTGAATTTGCATCAGACATGCAACGCCGCCACGGCTTTGATATGGACACCCTTTCCTGCATATTCAACCAGGTACACTACAATGACACCGTCATTCGTCTTGTCAGGCCTTTTCCTGCAGGAACACCCAAAAACTGGCAGGTTTATCGCGCCCGCTTTATAGAACCGGTCAGAATCGCTGCCGGAGCGAAATTCTGGAAACAGCACAGAAAAGCACTTGAAAGAGCTGAAAAGGAATACGGCATCCCGCCCGAAATCGTGGTCGGGATAATCGGAATTGAAACGACTTACGGCAAAAACAAAGGCAATTTCCGTATTCTGGATGCCCTGGCAACACTGGCTTTCGACTATCCTGAGCATCCGAAACGGGACGCCCGCATGGCACTCTTCAGAGACGAACTGGAAAGCACCCTGCTTCTTTCAGCTGAGTTGGGCATCAATCCCCTGACCCTGAAAGGCTCATATGCCGGTGCAATCGGCTGGCCACAGTTTTTGCCATCCAGTATCCGGAAATATGCCGTTGATTTTGATGGAAACGGTAAAATCGACCTGCGTCACTCCCCTGTTGATGCCATTGGCAGTGTCGCCAACTTTCTCACACAGCATGGCTGGAAAAAAGGGGAGCCGACGATCTTTCCGGCAGAACTCGGCGCAACATGCCCGCGCACGCCGGAAGAAGCCCTGGGCCTGGGGCTTGAAGCCACACTGACATCACATGATCTCCGTGAATTCTGCGTAACGGCGAAAACGCCGCTGCCCGAGAATACCCTTTTCGGTCTGCTCGACCTTCAAAACGGCTTTGAACCAACCGAATACTGGCTTGGTACGGATAATTTCTTTGCCATCACCCACTACAATCGCAGTTATTTCTATGCCATGTCAGTAATTGAGCTGGGCCGTGCTGTACGCACCTTTCGCATCCAGAACAAAATCAAACAAAATAATCCAGCCCCCTGATATATCAGATACAATTTATTGCCCAAAAGATATATAATTTTGGCAATAAATGAATTACAATATTTCACTGAAGTAATATTTGTAGTTTAATAAATTCAAAAACGCCTGATATCAGGATCTGTTACCAGCAGCACACCTTGTATCAGGATTAACAGACATGCCTGGAAAAGCTGTCTTGCCAGGCGGCATGGCAACTTTGCAGGACTTCCTTGTTGCTTTTTCATCAGATGGCGCCAGGGATTTGATTTTTATTTACAGGATCCGATAAACATGACAACCAAAGGAAAAAAGAAGGCAAGCAAGAAAGAGGACGATAACCTTGAGCAACGCCAGTACGATCCTAACCACCTGTTGGACACACTGATTCAGAAACTGGGGATTAAAAACGACGCAGCGCTCTCACGTGCGCTGGAAGTCGCACCGCCGGTCATCAGCAAAATCCGCCATAACCGTCTCCCGGTTGGCGCCTCATTGTTGATCCGTATGCATGAAGTCAGTGAAATGAGCATCCGCGAATTGCGTCAGTTAATGGGGGACAGGAGAGCAAAATTCCGCATCAGCGACAAGCAGTTCAAGCCAAAAACGCCACCGGACGAAAAAAAATAAGGTTTTCTCCGGACAGGGTTTTCCCTCTTGAAACAAAAAACCCATGCACAAGGCATGGGTTTTTGCTGACCGGATCATTAACCGCCATTCTTTAGCCATTCATCAACGCTTTGCCTGAGCAATTTGTCTGCCTGGCTGATATGATCAGCCGTGATGATCAGCGGGGGCACAAAACGAATAACATCCGGCCCGGCAAGCAGCGCAAGCAGCCCTTTTTTCTCGGCTGCCGACGTCACCTCCTTCGCCCTCCCCGGGAAAGCATTTGACATGGCAAGCCCCCGCATCAGGCCCATTCCCCGCACGGCACTGAAAACGGAAGGATAATCCGCAACAATCCCTTCAAGCATTTTTTTGAGCGATTCCCCGGCGGATTGAACACGAGAAAGAAAATCCGGCGCATTGATAATTTCCACCACCTTGCATGCCACAGCCGCCGCAAGCGGATTACCGCCATACGTTGTCCCATGCACACCCACGGTAAAAGACGCGGCAATGTCATTCGTTGTCAGCATCGCCCCAATGGGAAAACCATTACCCAGCGCCTTGGCGGAAGTCAGGATATCCGGCACAACGTCATAAGCCATATAGGCAAACAAATGTCCCGTCCTGCCCATACCGGACTGGATTTCATCGAATATCAGGAGCGCCTGGTTTTCATTACACAATTCCCGAAGCGTTTTCAGAAAATCAGGATCGGCCGGCACAACCCCGCCTTCGCCCTGCACCGGCTCGACGATAACCGCACAGACATCATCCCCCATCGCCTCACGTGCTGCAGCAATATCGTTGTAGGGAATATGATCAATCATTGCAGGAAGGGGGCCGAAACCTTCTGAATACTTGGGCTGCCCCCCTACCGACACGGTAAAAAGCGTGCGGCCATGGAAGGAATTGACAAAAGAAATAATGCGCGCCTTTTGCGCACCATGCTTGTCAAACGCCCACCTTCTTGCCAGTTTGAGAGCCGCCTCATTTGCTTCGGCGCCGGAATTACAGAAAAACGCCCTGTCTGCAAACGTGGCGTCTGTCAGAGCCTGCGCAAGCTGCAAAACCGGTTCATTCGTATAGTAATTGCTCACGTGCCACAAACGCTCTGCCTGTCTCTGCAGGGTTTCCACCAGCGCCGGATGCGCATGCCCCAGACCGGATACGGCAATACCTCCTGTCAGATCAAGATACTCTTTTCCATCCTGGTCCCACAGGGAAAGTCCTGAACCGCGAACAGGAATGAATGAGCTGGGAGCATATGTCGGTACGATAACCTCATCAAAAGTATGACGGGTTACCCCTCTTTCGTTTTTCATTGCTGTTTCTTCCACTGAATTGACTCCTTTATTCCATCCTGCACGGAAAAATACATACGCATTACCGCCGAGGCGGCTTTTCCAAAAACAAAACAGCGGCAAATGCCACTATTTTTACTAATCATACCCTTCTTGCCACAACTTCAAAACGAAATTCTGCAAAAGCGCCACTAACCGGTTTGACCGCCCGGACAAAAATGCCATGTATACTTTTCATTTTCCGCCTCAGACGGGATAATGCCTGAAGGAAAATAATTTTAAGAACCCTCTTATTTCACTCGCCAGCAAAAAAATATGGATTCCTCTCCGATCATAGCCATTGCAACAGCGCCGGGTCGCGGCGGTGTTGGTATCATCCGTATTTCCGGGAAAGATCTCTCATCCGTCATGCAGGAACTGTTCGGCAGGGCATCATCTTCGCCCTTCCCACTGACGCCGCGACATGCCTACTACCTCCCCTTTCTCGACGCAGAAAACAACCTGATCGACAAAGGCATTGTCCTGTATTTCAAGGCTCCCCACTCCTACACCGGAGAAGACATTCTGGAACTGCAGGGACATGGTGGACCGGTTGTGATGCAAATGCTTCAGGAACGCTGTCTGGAAGCAGGGAAAAATATCGGGTTGCGACTGGCCGAACCAGGAGAATTCACCCGTCGCGCCTTCATGAATGACAAACTGGATCTGGCACAGGCCGAGGCTGTGGCCGATCTGATTGACGCAACAACAGAAGCAGCTGCCCGTTCTGCCTCCCGCTCTCTTTCCGGCGTCTTTTCCAGGGAAATTCACGAGCTGGTCGAGCAGATTATCCAGTTACGCATACTGGTGGAATCCAGCCTGGATTTTCCGGAGGAAGATATCGAATTTGTCAAAAAAGCAGACGCCACCGGTCGGCTGGCAACCATCCGCACCCTTCTTGAAAACATCTTTTCCCAGGCCGCACAAGGATCACTTCTGCGGGAAGGATTGCACGTGGTTCTGGCAGGACAGGTCAATGTCGGCAAATCCTCCCTGTTAAATGCCCTGACCGGCAACAACATTGCCATCGTCACCCCCATTGCCGGGACAACCCGCGACAAGGTCGTGGAAACCATCCAGATCAGCGGTGTGCCCATTACGCTGATTGACACCGCGGGCCTGCGCACAGACCAGGATACGAATGATGAAGTAGAAAAAATCGGAATTGAACGCGCCTGGAATGAAATCAGCCGTGCCGATATCATCCTGCACCTGCTGGATGCCAGCCAGGGCCCCACCCGTAACGATGAAAAAGTCGCATCGGCATTCCCGTCGGGCATTCCCGTCATCCAGGTCTGGAACAAGATCGATCTGTCAGGACACCGGCCCTCTGTTGACCATATCCTGGAAACCACCCAGGTCTATCTCTCAACCCATGACGGGCGCGGCATAGATCTGTTGCGCGATGAGCTTTTGCGCGTTGCGGGCTGGCATCAGACAGGTGAATCAACCTATCTCGCACGGGAACGCCACCTGATTGCCATGAAAGTGGCAGGAGATCATCTCGCGATTGCCACACAGCATGTCGAACAGGAAAAACCGCCACTGGATCTGCTTGCAGAAGAGCTTCGACTGGCGCAGGATGCGTTGAACAGCATCACCGGCAATTTCACTTCGGATGATCTGCTTGGCATGATCTTTGCCAGGTTCTGCATTGGCAAGTAAAGCCGGGCTTAATCCGCTGACGCCAGTTTAAGTCCAATAATTCCCGCAACAATCAGTAACAGACTGATTGTTCTGGGTATATTGACAGGATCACCAAAAAGACAGACCCCTAAAATAACCGTGCCGATGGCGCCAATGCCAACCCATACTGCATAGGCTGTTCCAACAGGCAGGGTTTTCATGGCAATACCAAGCAGAACAACACTGATCAGCATGGAAACAGCCGTCCAGACACTGGGCCAGACACGGGTAAAGCCTTCGCTGTACTTCAATCCGATTGCCCAGCCTATTTCAAAAAGACCGGCAAAAAACAGTATTAACCAGGACATAGCCTTTCCTTGAGCGAAAATAAAAAAGTATAGAGAAAACCGGCTGAAGGAAAAACCGCTATCATCAATCCTTTTCTTTCGTTCAGCCCTTTATTCATTATTCCTTTAGAATAGAGTGTTTCCAGGAACCGAACATGCCGATTTCCACTACCGAAGAAATTATTGAAGCCTTTCGTGCCGGGCAGATGGTCGTTCTCGTTGATGACGAAGACCGTGAAAATGAGGGGGACCTGATCCTGGCAGCCGATTTCGTGACGCCTGAAGCCATCAATTTCATGGTCACGCATGCACGGGGCCTGGTCTGCCTGACCCTGACAGAAGAGCGATGCAATCAGCTCGGCCTGGAATTAATGACCCGCGATAACGGCGGAAAATTCAATACGGCCTTTACCCTGTCCATTGAGGCAAAAGAGGGGGTCACAACAGGTATTTCGGCGCATGATCGTGCCCGGACCGTACAGGCCGCCGTGGCAAAAGACGCCAAACCCGAAGACATTGTCCAGCCGGGTCATATCTTTCCAATCAAGGCACGGCCCGGGGGGGTGCTGATGCGGGCAGGCCATACCGAGGCAGGATGTGATCTCGCCGAACTGGCCGGCCTGACACCGGCAAGTGTCATATGCGAGGTGCTCAATGAAGACGGCTCCATGTCCCGCCTGCCTGATCTCCTGAAATTTGCAGAAAAGCACGGCATCCGCGTCGGCACCATTGCTGACCTGATCCGCTATCGCAGCCAGCACGAAAGTATTATTGAAAGAACCGGCGAACGGGTCTTCAATACCCCGTTTGGCACATTTGATGCGGTTGCCTATCGTGACAAGCCCAGCGGCTCAGCCCACCTGGCGCTATATCATGGCAAAATTGAAACCGACAAGGAAACCCTGGTGCGGGTTCACCAGCCGGTTTCGCTGATAGACCTGATTGAAACCGAAATCACCAGCCACTCCTGGAATATGGCTGCGGCCATGAAGGCAATTCACACCGCGGAGCGGGGAGTTATGGTACTGTTAAACTGTGAAGAAACAGCAGAAGACGTCCTTTCCCGTTTTAACCGGCAGGATCATTCGGAAAATCCGTCATCAGCGCGAGCTGACAGCCGCGATCTTCGCACCTATGGTATTGGCGCCCAGATTCTGCGTGATCTGGGAGTTGGCAGGATGCGGCTTTTGGCCAATCCGAGAAAAATGCCATCGATGGCCGGATTCAACCTTGATATCACGGGCTACCAGGAAAAATCAGGAGACTGATTTTTCATCCTTCACTTTTGGAGACAATCTATGAACATTGCTACCTTTAAAATTGATTTGCAAGGCGAAGATTTGCGCATTGGCATTGTTCAATCGCGTTTCAATGAGGATATCTGCCAGGGGCTGCTTTCCGCCTGCCTGACAGAACTGAATCGCCTGGGGATTGCGGAAGAGGACATTCTGATTGCAACCGTCCCCGGCGCACTCGAGATTCCGCTTATTCTGCAAAAAATGGCTGAATCCCAGCAATTTGACGCCCTGATTGCTGTAGGCGCTGTCATTCGGGGAGAAACCTATCACTTCGAAATTGTGTCAAACGAATCAGCGGCCGGCATTTCCCGTGTCGGACTTGATTATGGCATTCCCATCGTCAATGCCATCCTGACAACCGACACAGACGAACAGGCCGAGACCCGCATGGTAGAAAAAGGAACCGATGCCGCACGGATTGCCGTCGAAATGGCCAATCTGACCATCTCGCTTGAAGAACTTGATGCCACAGCAGAAGAACAGGAAGAAGACGAGTAACGTTAATCCCCGTAAAAAGCGGTTACGATTCCCGTCTTTTCCCGGCAGAAAGCCCTATCATGAAAGCCAAAAACACACACGCGAACCCGAACAAAAACCGTTCTCCGCGGCGCCGTTCCCGCGAATTCGCCTTACAGGCACTGTACCAGTGGCTGCTGAACCAGGATGACGCACCCGTCATCATTGAGCATATCCGCCAGGCACATGGCTTTGAAAAAGCCGATACCGACCATTTTGTCACCCTGGTTTCCGGCACTATCAAGGATGCCAATCGTCTGCGCGAAGAAATCGCCCCGCTTCTTGATCGCACGATCGAAGAACTCTCTCCCGTTGAACACGCCATTCTCCTTTTGGGAGCCCATGAGCTTGATGCGCATATTGAAATACCTTATCGCGTCGTCATCAATGAAGCTGTCGAACTGACCAAATCATTTGGCGGTATTGACGGCCATAAATTCGTCAATGGCGTACTGGATAAACTGGCCGCCAAAATGCGTGCCGTCGAAGTCGACGCGGATCGCAAAAAATAAAACAGGCAGCATCTGCTGCCTGTTTTTGTCCTTGTCCGCTCCCTCAGACCCGATAACCGACCGTTCGAAGCCGTTCACATAGCGCCTCAACCGGCCCGGCCTGGTTCAGGCTGTAAAAATGAAACCCGGGGGCGCCACCAGCCAGTAACTGCTCACACAACCGGGTCACGACATCCAGGCCAAAATCGCGCAAAGAATCCAGATCATCGCCATAACTCTCCAGTTTCAGGCGTATCCAGCGCGGGATTTCAGCACCGCAGGTATCTGAAAACCGGGCCAGGCTGGTGTAATTGGTAATCGGCATAATGCCCGCAATAACAGGAATATCAACCCCTTCCTTCCGCACATTTTCGACAAAACGGAAATAGGCATCCGGATTGTAAAAATACTGCGTAATGGCAGCATCAGCTCCTGCACGGACCTTTCTGACAAAATTTATCAGATCCTCCTGCGGTGATTTGGCTTCCGGATGCATCTCCGGATACGCGGCCACATCGATGTAAAACCAGTCTCCGGTTTCTGCCCGGACAAATTCAACAAGCTCATTGGCATAATGAAACTCGCCCAGTTCGCCGTAGGGATTGGGCAGGTCGCCCCGTAATGCAACGAGATGCCGGATACCAAGCGATTTGTACTCCATGATTTTTTCACGGATAGTCTGGCGGGATGTCCCGATGCAGGTGACGTGTGGTGCCGCTCGCTGCCCTTCCTGATGAATCTGAAGCGCAACATCCTGTGTTCCGTCCTGTGTCGAGCCGCCAGCCCCCAGAGTCACCGAAAAATATTCCGGCGATAACGGATACAACCGGGCGCGGGTTTGCCGCAATTTCTCACAGGCCTCCGGTGTCTTGGGAGGAAAAAACTCAATACTGAAATGATGAGATGACATTTAGTTCTTCAATAATAAAGTAGATAACGCCCACGAAATAATACTGTACAACAAGGCGCCACCGACAGCAGACCAGAAACCGGCCACATGAAACCCGGAAACCAGGTTTGAGACCAGCCAGAACATCAGCCCGTTAATGACAAAGATAAACAGGCCCAGTGTCATGACCGTAACCGGCAATGTCAACAGCACCAGAGCCGGCCTGATCAATGCATTGATCAGGCCCAGGACCAGCGCCGCAACAAGCGCGGCGCCAAAGCTGCTGATCGTAATGGATGACATCAGATACGGCAGCGAAAAAAGCGCTATCGTATTAATCAGCCAGACGACCACCCAGCGTATCAGGTCATTTCGTGTCGGGGAATCGCGCTCTGTGGGCAACATTTATGGATTAATAACGATAATGATCCGGTTTGTATGGCCCATCCTTGTTAACACCAATGTATGCCGCCTGCTCATCGGTCAATTCCGTAAGCTGGGAATTCAGCTTTTTGAGTTGCAGACGCGCCACTTTTTCATCCAGATGCTTCGGCAGCGTATAAACCCCGACCGGATAGGCTGCTGTATTGGTAAACAACTCAATCTGGGCGATCGTCTGGTTGGCAAATGATGAACTCATGACATAAGAGGGATGCCCTGTTCCACACCCCAGATTCACCAGGCGGCCTTCTGCCAGCAAAATGATCCGGTGCCCGTCAGGGAAAATCACATGATCCACCTGGGGCTTGATGTTTTCCCACTGGCACTGCCTGAGGCTGGCCACATCAATTTCATTATCGAAATGGCCAATATTGCAGACAATCGCCTGATCCTTCATCCGCTGCATGTGTTCATACGTAATCACATGATAATTACCCGTTGCCGTCACGAAAATATCGCCATGTTCAGCGGCATAATCCATGGTCACGACACGGTAGCCTTCCATTGCCGCCTGAAGCGCGCAAATCGGATCAATTTCGGTTACCCAGACCTGGGCGGAAAGTGCGCGCAGGGCCTGTGCCGAGCCCTTACCCACATCGCCGTATCCACAAACCACCGCAATCTTGCCGGCAACCATGACATCCGTTGCGCGCTTGATACCGTCAACCAGTGACTCACGGCAGCCGTAGAGATTATCGAACTTGGATTTGGTAACCGAATCATTCACATTGATAGCCGGAAAACTGAGCTTGCCTTCCTTGTGCATCTGGTAAAGCCGGTTAACGCCCGTCGTCGTTTCTTCCGTTACCCCTTTAATGTGAGCCAGGCGCTTGGAATACCACTCCGAATCGATCGCGAGATAGCGCTTGATGGCATTAAACAGGCACACTTCTTCTTCCGAGCCCGGATTGTTCAAAACAGAAAGGTCCTTCTCGGCACGGCTGCCCAGATGCAGCAGCAATGTCGCGTCACCGCCATCATCCAGAATCATGTTGGAATAGCCGCCATCCGGCCATTCAAAAATCCGGTGTGTAAATTCCCAATACTCATCCAGTGTCTCGCCCTTATAGGCAAAAACAGGCGTCCCGCCAGAAGCGATCGCCGCCGCGGCATGATCCTGCGTGGAATAAATATTGCATGAAGCCCAGCGAACCTCAGCTCCCAGCGCTTCCAGTGTCTGGATCAGTACCGCTGTCTGGATAGTCATATGCAGCGAACCGGTAATGCGGGCGCCCTTTAATGGCTGGCTCTCGGCATATTCTTCACGAATTGCCATCAATCCTGGCATTTCGGTTTCAGCAATCCTGATTTCCTTGTGGCCCCAGTCGGCCAGATTGATATCTGCAATAACGCAGTCGTTTTTGATGTTGGTAACAGCGTTCATCACGCCCCCCTTTCTCGAAGATAATAGAAAAAAGTAACGTGAGCGCCGTTAAAAAGAAAAACCGAGCCTGGCAAAATAAATCAGCAATCCCATCATTTTCCGCAAATACGGGAAATGGAAAAGCGATGTTTCGGTTTATTTCGTCGCAACGCTCCTCGGTGACAGCTATCATATCACCAATTTCAGCGAGCGGGGCAAAAATTTCCACACAGCAATTTTTGTGCAGTTAATCTCCAAAGAGGGAGCCGATTTCCAGCCCTTTTTCGCGGAGAAATGTTATCGCAGGGCACTTGGAAGAATTGGGCGGACGAACAGAAAAAACCTCAATCTGCCCGCCATGAGCCGTTATCCGGAAACTCTTTTCACCAATTTCCGAAATGGTGCCTGGCCGTCCCTTGACATCACAGAACCGGGGAAACAGATGTTTGCGGGCGCTGTAAAGCTGGATTTTCTCCCCATTCAGGGTCGTCCATGCTCCCGGCGCCGGGTCGCTTCCCCTGATCAGGTTATAGATCTGGCTGACATGCATATGCCATTTGATTTCAGCTTCAGGTGCCCGAAACCAGCCCTCGTAATTGGCTTGCGCTTCATCCTGTACCGTCTCAACATGTTTGCCGGCAACAACCAGGTCTGCTGCTTCAAGCATGGCTTCCACACCCAGGGGAAACAGCTGGTCAAAATAAATACTGCCCAGCGTGTCGTCCGGCAGAATGGGAATCTTTTTCTGGAGAATCACCGGCCCTTCATCCATCCCGTCTGTTGGGCGAAAGATAGTCAGGCCGGTTTCGGTTTCGCCACAGACAATCGGCCAGTTGATGGAGCTGGGACCACGATATTTGGGCAACAGGGAAGGATGGTACTGTATGGTGCCGTGTCGAGGTATATTCACGAAATTCTGTGGCGCAAACTGCAGGACAAACGCCATGATGCCGATATCTGCATCCAGACTTTTCATGGCTTCTTTTGCCGCCGGATCTGTCAGATTCGGCATCTGGAAAACCGGGATATTCCTTTTCTCTGCCTCGACGCGCAAAGGATCAGGTGAAGCGCCCGGCTTTTCCGGCGCAACAAAAACACCCGCTACCTCATCAGCACGATTCAGGAAAGCCTCCAAAACAGCTTTTCCAAAACTCTGCTGACCGATAATCGCAATCCGCATAATTTACTCCAGAGAAAAAAATGGATGGGTGACTTTCATCACCCATCCTGGCTTGTATTTAATGAACTAGACGTTCATTAAAACATACACGCTTTCCGCTTCAATTATTTTTTCGGCGGGTTGGTGTATGCACCGGCTTCCACCAGACGCTTGTAGTCGTCATCGGAGAAACCGCAAACTTCCTTGGTAATTTGCTCGTTGTGCTCACCCAGGCCCGGAGACGGGAGGATCTTGTCAACGCAACCCAGTGACAGTTTGACCGGCATACCAACGGTGTTGTAGTCACCTTCCGGATGACCTTCAACCAGCGGCCACATATCACGGAATTTCACATGCGGATCCGCAACAACTTCTGAGGTATCCAGTACCGGACCGCATGGGATGTCCAGCTCATTGAAGCGTGCCGTTACTTCGAACTTGGTGTAGTTCTTGGTGTACTCGGAAACATACTTCCAGAACTCAACCTGGTTCTTGTTACGTGCAGCAGCAGGTGCAAAACGCTCATCATCCGGAGCAAGACCGATTTCCTGCAGCAGGACTGGAACGACCGGAGCCTGTGCAACCATGTAGACATAGTCATTTGGACCAAATGGCTTACATGGAATAGCGTTACCGATATGGCCACCGCCGGAATCGTTAAGCGCACGCGGAACGTAGGTCAGACCCAGGGTCGGCGGGCCATACTCTGCCAGTTCAGCAGTGCCGCCCAGCAGGCGGAGGTGGTCACGGAATTTCACACGGCAGAGGTTCATGACAGACTCCTGCATCGCGCAATCCACTTCCTGGCCTTTGCCGCCATTGTGCGTACGATGATACAGCGCAGCAACAATACCCAGCGCCAGATGGACACCGGTACCACTGTCACCGATAAACGCGCCGCTGATGGTCGGCGGGCCATTCGGATCACCGGTTACGGACATCGCGCCACCCATTGCCTGTGCAATCGGCTCATAAGCCTTGTAATCCGTGTATGGTCCAGCAGCGCCGAAACCTTTAATGGAAGCAATGATCAGGGCAGGATTGAGTGCGTGCAGCTTATCGTTAGGATAACCCAGACGATTCAGTACGCCAGGACCAAAGTTATCCATGATCACATCGCACTTCCTGATGAGCTCTTCGAATACTTCCTGACCAGCCTTGCTCTTCATGTTGACAGTAATGGAACGCTTGTTACTGTTCAGCATTTTGAAATAGAAGCTTTCCTGACGCTTGCCGTCTACTACGTGAGCAAGCTGCTGACGGGTGATGTCACCGGTCGGTGCTTCAAATTTAATGACGTCGGCGCCCAACCATGCCAGAAGCTGGGATGATGTGGGACCGGCCTGTACGTGGGTCATGTCAAGAATACGTACGCCAGACAATGCTTTGTCTGTTGGGATTGGATAATTACCCATGATGTGTTTTCCTCCAATTGTTGGTGTGCGCTGTTAAATACAACTCCCTCTCGCCAAAGGAATGACATCTTATACTCCCTCAGCAAGGGGCAAACCAGATAACCTTAATACCCAGCAGGTTCCCTTCTCCTTGCAGCGTGGCTACAATTACCCACCAAATATTTAAGCTCACATATCATAGCCTCACTTGACCGAATATATACTTGACGAAGGTCAATTTTTGCATTTCGAGCCAACAGATTCTTGATCTTTGTCAATTTTTTTGAGATGCTTCGTTATGTGACATCAAAACATTAAATTGAATATTCATGGCACTCATCGCAAATCATCCTGAAAAAAATATTATTCGTGTGCAGCTCTCGCAAAACTGCATACTGAAAGAACTGACGCAACAGGAATTGCTGGAGCTTGAACCGCACCTGGACGTTTCGGATCATGTCAAGGGCGATTGCCTGACCCACCAGGGAGACCGTGATCTTGATGTGATCTTTGTTCTGGATGGCATCCTGAAAAGAGCTGTTGCCAATCAGCACGCCAAGGAAATGATCCTGCGCTTTACCAGCGAGCGGTATATGGAAGCAACCTATGCGTCATGGCGGCTGAACAAGGCGGCATCATTCAGTATTATTGCCGTCACCAAAACCCGGGTAGCCCGTATCGCCATGCCAGCCTGGTCAGCCTATATTGAGGACAAGCCCAAGCTGAAACAGTTTTTTGAACTGGAAGTCATGCGCATCATGAGCAGCATCATGTCTCACACCATCACACTGCACCTTCTGGATGCGCCAGGACGCGTACACCGCTTCCTGCGCAAGCATCCGGACCTGTTTGACCGGATGCCAAAAAAAGAACTCGCATCCTATTTGAATCTTTCACCCGAAACACTGAGCCGCCTGAAAAATCAGGGGAAAATTTAATCCCTGACCGTCCCTCCAGAGGCTATTCCCCCCTCGGGCTTTCCTTTTCTTTGGCTCGCCTTAGCCACTTGCATCCTGTCTTTGGGCAGATATTGAAACATCGGCACAGCTCACGACGACTACCTTCCTCTTTCGAAATACACTCAACAAATTGCCAGACGCAGGCCCATCCGGCCTTTCGTGTTCCAGGAGATCACAAGGCTTCCCCGGGGCTGATTTTCCCTGCCCAAATACCGCCCACGTCCCCGAACAGGCGTTACCCATCTCCAGCCTATACATCCATACAAAAGAAAAGCGGTAGCGTTATAAACGCTACCGCTTTTTTGCATCAGCTTGTTGTCAGGAGCAATTCAGCAAAACTCCTGACCTGAAAGCTTTATTTATGCTGCAGCTGCACCTGCTTTAGCTGCTTCTGCTGCTTCAACCTCTGCGTTGTTAGCAAGGATGAAGCGGCGACGCCACGGCTTCAGTACGAAGAACGAGAGGCATGAGCAGGTGAATGCGATACATGCGGAAAGGATAAACACGCGATCCCAGTTACCGCCAGCCGAGAGGCCTGCAGCAAACGGAACCAGCAGTGAGGATGTACCTTTTGCTGTATACAGTGTACCTGCGTTACCCGCCGCGTTCGCCACACCGAAGGTGTCAGCACACATGGATGGGAACAGTGAGAAGATCTCGCCCCAGAATGCGAAGGTCAATGCTGCGAAGAGCATGAAGCCGAATGGTGTGCGGCCATAAGCCATCAGACCCAGCAGGGAGAAGCCTTCACCCATAAACACGAGGAACATGACGTTTTCACGTCCGAAGCGGTCAGAGAGGTAGCCGCAAAGTGGACGGGTCGCACCGTTACAGATGTTGTCGATAGACATTGCCATCGTCAGCAGCGGCAGGGTGACACCCAGACAGGTTACCGGAATACGGGAAATACCATAGTCACGTGAAACCGGACCGAAAGAAGCGGTTGCCATAATACCACCGGAAGCAACACCCACGAAGCAGAGGTAGATCAGCCAGAAAATCGGTTGACGCATGATTTGAGTCGGGGTGAACTCTTTCTTACTGGAAACAACACGCGGTACAGCCTTGGTGCCTGGTGGCAGCTTGGCGCGTGGCATGAAAACTGCGCAGCAGCAGATGATGATACCCTGGATGATACCGAATACCAGGAAGGTTTGCTCGTAACCGGAGCTGTTGATCATGGCAGCAACCGGGATAACGGTAATAGCAGCACCACCACCGAAACCGGCAGCCGTTGCACCCGCAGCCAGACCGCGCTTGTCCGGGAACCATTTCAGCGCATTACCAACCGCAGTACCGTAAACAGCACCAGCGCCCATACCGGTAATGACAGATGCGATGTAGAGGACAGTCAGGGTGGAAGCATAGCAATACATGATCCAGCCGATCGTCACCAAAATCGCGCCGCCAAAAATAACTGGCCTTGGACCGAATTTGTCAACCAACCAACCTTCTACCGGAACCAGCCAGGTTTCGAAGAAGATGAAGATGGTAAATGCCAGCTGAATTGCAGTACGAGCCCAATGATATTTATCTTGAATCGGTGCTACGAACAGCGTCCAGCCGTATTGACAGTTGGCCACGGTGGCCATACACACAATACCTAGAATTAGCTGCACCCACCGATTTGGGTACTTTTCTTGTGTAGCCATAATTCTACTCTCCTTTAAAGTTACTAAACACGGTCACTACGGATGTTAATGCCTCCGCTTACTTCCGGACTATGCGCTCTTGCCAATAAAACTTAGCCGCAAACTGGTGAAACTTATATCCAGCCCACGGAATAGCATTCTTATTGTGCGAGAACAATTTTATGCTGAAAATGACCTTGGTCAAGATTAGATTTTTTAATCACATTCTGATATAGCCAAAATGGATAAGAGATACTACCAAACTTCCTCTGATTTCAAGCATATTTTTTGAATTTTTTCTTGTTATTTGTTTATTTTTTCTGCTTTTTTTGCAACATCCGGTCCAGGCTGGCGGCCGCAGCAAGCATTCGCGTATGCGTACCGGATGCAATTTTTTCCATTTCATCACGGGCACTTAATTCAAAAACCAGCGTTCTTCCGCTGACAGAAACCAGCCTGGCGAAAGCCGTCACCTGCATGCCGACAGGCGTTGCGGCATCATGCGTGAGATCAAGATGCACCCCGACTGTCTGCTGGTTTTCCGCCAGTCCCGGCGCAATCGCTTTTTTCGCTGCCGCTTCCAAAAGCGCAACAAGCATGGGGGTCGCCAGAACATCCCTGTTACCGCTTCCCATATGGCGGGCCGTATGTTGTTCATTTACAACGACTGACACATGCCCCTCAAGCCCGGGGGACAGCATATTGCCCTTACCCTTCATCAGAAGACTCCATTTATACAAAAGATAGGGAAAGTGTATGACAAAATGAAAAGAAAATAAAAACAGGGCCGAAGCCCTGTTTTTATTTTGCATGACGCCTGTCACTTTACTTTTTCGGCCGGGGAATTTCCGCGACACGCAAGAGATTGGTATTGCCCGGTTGACCAAAAGGCATACCGGCAGCAATGGCAATCTGGTCGCCCGGCAATCCAAAACCCTCGTTTAATGTGGTGTTACACGCCGCATTGACCATTTCATCCACGTCCACCACATCATGATCCATGACCGTTGAGTGAACCCCCCAGGCCAGCGCAAGGCGGCGCGCTGTGGCAAGATGCGGCGTAATACTGAGAATCGGCGCCATGGGGCGCTCCCGTGCGGCCTGCAGACTGGTACTGCCGGACTCGGTATACGTCACCGTTGCAACTGCGCGAATGATGTGCGTCACGGTCCTTAACGCCGCAAAAATCGCATCCCGGGGAGACGGCAGCAGCATTTCATATTGCGCATTAATCATTTTGGGATAAATCGGATCACGCTCCACTTCATTAATAATGCGGTTCATAATGGATACCGCTTCTACAGGATATGCTCCGCTGGCAGACTCTGCTGATAACATCACCGCATCCGCACCATCGTAAATGGCACTCGCGACATCAGATGCCTCAGCCCGGGTCGGGGTCGGAGAAGAAATCATGGATTCCAGCATCTGGGTTGCAACGACACTGGGTTTGCCGAAATTCCGGCACACGCGCAGGATACGCTTTTGCGCTCCCGGCACACGCTCCGGCGGCAATTCAACCCCCAGGTCTCCCCGTGCCACCATCACGGCATCCGATGCGTCAACGATCTCTTCGAGTTGATCAAGCGCAGAAGGCTTTTCCAGCTTGGTCATAATGCCGGCACGGCCAGCAACCAGTTCACGGGCATCAAGCACATCTTCCAGACGCTGGACAAAAGACAGCGCAACCCAGTCCACACCGAGAGAAAGCGCAAATTCGAGATCCGCACGATCCTTCTCCGTCAGAACCGGTATCGGCAAAACCACATCCGGAACATTGACGCCTTTTTTATCGGAAAGGGGGCCGCCTGTAACAACCTGTGTCCGGATGGTATCCGCATCACTGTCAATCACCTTAAGGCGCAGCTTGCCGTCATCAAGCGAAATGGCATGCCCTTCCGTCATGACGTTGAAAAGCTCCGGATGCGGCAGAGAAACCCGGTGTTCATCGCCATCCCTGGGATCGCGATCCAGGATAAACTCGGCTCCCGCAACCAGCTCAACCTTGCCTGCGGCAAATTTACCGATACGCAATTTGGGCCCCTGCATATCCGCCATGATGGCAATAGGACGCCCCACCATCCTTTCCACCTCACGGACAATTTCATGCCGGCGCCGATGGTCATCATGTGTGCCATGACTGAAGTTGAAACGAAACACATCCACACCAGCCTCAAACAGCGCCAGTATCATTGCCCTGTCGGAGCTGGCCGGACCAAGTGTCGCTACAATTTTTGCTTTGCGCTGGCGTCTCATGATGCCTCCGGTCGGTAAGGTTTACATAATCAAAATGGCACGAAAGTCATTAACATTCGTGCGGGAAGGACGAGTCACCAGCAAATCATTCAAAGCACTGAAAAAACCGTACCCGTCATTATTTTCAAGCCGCATCCGTGCATTGATACCTGCCTTTGCCGCACGGGAAAGAGAATCCGGCATATACAGCGCTCCGGCATTGTCTTCCGAACCATCAATACCATCTGTATCACAGGCAATGGCATAAATACCGGGCAAGGCATCCACTGCGATGGCAAAACTCAGCAAAAACTCCGTATTTCTGCCGCCCCGGCCATTGCCATGTACTGTCACTGCCGTTTCCCCGCCTGAAATAATCAGGCATGGTTTAGGAAAAGGCTGGTCATATACTGCCACCTGCCTCGCCATCGCCGCATGCATCAATGCAATATCACGCGCCTCACCTTCAATACGGTCAGACAGAATATATGGCGCGATGCCTGTGGTGCCCGCCATTTTTGCAGCGGCTTCCAGTGCATCCTGCGCCCGGGCAATCACATGGCTTTCATTGCGGGAAAAACGCGCATCTCCCGGCTTGGGTGTTTCCCACTCGTCGTTTTCAAGATATTCACGAATATTTTCAGGCACGTCAATCCGGTATTTATCGAGAATCGCCAGCGCCTCTTTACAGGTTGTCGGATCAGGCAGCGTCGGGCCGCTTGCAATCATGCCCGGATCGTCTCCGGGGATATCGGAAATCATCAGCGTAACGACACGCGCAGGCGCACACGCCAGCGCCAGGCGCCCCCCCTTAATCTGCGACAAGTGCTTTCTGACACAGTTTATTTCAGAAATACCGGCCCCGCTTCTGAGAAGAGAGCGGTTCACGCTCTGCTTTTGCTCCAGCGTGACACCTTTGGCCGGAAGGACGAGCAATGCAGAGCCACCCCCTGAAATCAGGCATAACACCAGGTCTTTTTCCGTCAGGTCCGAGACCATTTCCATGATACGCATAGCCGCCATACGCCCTGCTTCATCCGGCACAGGATGCGCGGCTTCCACGACTTCGATGTACTTTGTGTCAACGCCGTGCCCATAACGGGTAACCACCAGTCCGGAAATGTCACCTTTGTAGTTGTCCTCGACCGCCTTTGCCATTGCCGCAGCGCCTTTTCCTGCACCAATGACCAGTGTCCGCCCGCCGGCAGGCGGCTCCGGAAGATACGGCGGCAGGCATTTATCCGCACTGACTGCGGCAATAGCGGTTAAATACAAATCAATGAGAAACTGTCGTGGATTATTGAGGGACGCCATACGCTATACCTGCAAACGGTAAAACCATCAAACAACCTTTATCAGCCGCACTGCCTCATGTTACTCATCATACCGCATCTGCCCTGATGCGCTCAAAAAAATGCAGGAGAGGACGTTGTCACCCGCTCCTGCCCGGATACCTGAAAAAACGGGATCAGGCTTTGGCTATTTCGTGGCCGGACATGATCTCAATGGCACGGCACAACGCGGAATGATCCATACCACTCAGGCCATTGCCGGCACAGGCATTCATCAGCTCCTGCGCTGTAGCGGTATTCGGGAGAGAAATCCCCATAGAGCGGGCACCCTGCAGCGCCAGATTCAGGTCTTTCTGGTGCAGTTCGATACGAAAACCCGGATTGAACGTCCGCTTGATCATACGTTCGCCATGCACTTCAAGAATACGGGAAGAAGCAAACCCTCCCATCAGGGCCTGACGCACCCGGGCCGGATCGGCGCCCGCCCTGGATGCAAACAGCATGGCTTCAGCAACCGCCTGAATATTCAGTGCGACGATAATCTGGTTGGCCACCTTGGTTGTCTGGCCATCACCATTGCCGCCGACCAGCGTGATATTCTGCCCCATCAATTCAAAGAGCGGCCGGACCTTGTTGAAAACCACTTCTGATCCGCCGACCATGATGGTCAGTGAACCGGCCCTGGCGCCAACCTCTCCCCCGGAAACCGGTGCATCCAGGTATTCGGCGCCAAGCGCATTGATTTTCTGCGCAAACGCTTTTGTGGCAATCGGTGAAATCGAGCTCATATCCACAACAATCTTGCCCGCCGAAATCCCTTTTGCCACCCCGTTTTCACCAAACAGCACATCCTCAACATGCGGGGTATCCGGAACCATGATCATGATAATATCTGCTGAGCGGGCAACGTCTGCCGCATTGGCGCAGGCTTTTGCACCCGCATCCGTCAGCTCGGCCGGCGGGGCCTTTCTGTCATTAACAAACAGCTCATGCCCACCCTTCAGCAAATTGGCCGCCATGGGGCGCCCCATGATTCCCAGGCCGATAAAACCTACCTTTGCCATACTGGCCTCCTGTTATCTTCCTCTATCTCAACAAACTTATTCCCTGTGCGCCTCGATCCAGCCAAGGCCTTCCAGCGTTGTGGTTTTCGGGCGGTATTCACAACCGATCCAGCCATCGTATCCCAACTCATCGATAAGGCTGAAAAGGAAGCGGTAATTGATTTCACCCGTGCCCGGCTCGTGACGCCCCGGATTGTCTGCCAGTTGCATATGCTTGATCATGGCAATATTGGACCGGATTGTATTGGCGAGCTCTCCCTCCATGCGCTGCATGTGGTAAATGTCATGCTGCAGAAAAACGTTGTCTGAACCGCTGTCCCTGATCAAGTCGAGGGCTTTTTGCGTACGGTACAGATAGACGCCCGGTACATCCAGATTGTTCACCGGCTCAACCAGCAACCGCACCCCGGCATCTTTCAGCGCATTTCCCGCAAATTTCAGGTTATCGACAAACGTCTTGTAGATCTGATCTTCCGATACCCCCTCGGGAGTCAGCCCTCCCAGACAGTTAAGCTGTTTGACACCCAGCTTTTTTGCCGCGTCAATCGCTTTTCCAACCCCATCCTGAAATTCACCAACACGGCTCGGATTCACAGCCAGCCCCCTGTCTCCACCTTCCCAATCGCCCGCCGGAAGATTGAAAAGAACCATTTCCAGATTATTGGATTGCAGCTTTTCGGCAATCCGGTCCAGATCAAACGCATAAGGAAACAAAAACTCGACCCCTCTGAACCCGGCCCTGGCGGCCATATCAAAACGCTCCATGAAAGGAACCTCTGTAAACAGCATGGTCAGGTTGGCGCAAAACTTGGGCATGATTTCTTCTCCTTTTCTCTTTGTTATTCGCTGATGTCCAGCGCACCGCCAAATTCGTTGATCTTGTCGATATCGCTGCCCATCGGGATATTGGTCGCCCTTTCCAGGATAATCTCAACAACCACCGGCACACTGAACGCCTTCATCCACTCCCGGGCTTTTTCGAAAGCCGGACGGATATCCTCCGGGCGGAATACACGAATCGCCTTGCAGCCGAGACCTTCAACCACCTTGACGAAATCAATGCCATAGCCGTTGATTTCCGGTGCATTAATATTTTCAAATGAAAGCTGGACACAATAATCCAGGTCGCCAAAGCCCAGTTGTCCCTGACGGATCAGGCCAAGGTAGGCATTATTCACCACGACATGCATATAGGGCAACTTGAACTGCGCCCCGACAGCCAGTTCTTCAATCATGAACTGAAAATCAAAATCCCCCGAAACCGCCACAATCTCGCCAGCAGAGTCTGCTGCCCTGACGCCCAGCGCGGCAGAAATAGTCCAGCCAAGCGGGCCTGCCTGCCCGCAATTGATCCAGTGACGCGGATGATAGACGTGCAGATGCTGCGCTGCCCCGATCTGGGACAGCCCGATTGACGTCACGTAACGCACATCCTTTCCAAAGAAACGATTCATCTCCTGGTAAACACGCTCTGGCCTGATGGGCACATTGTCATAATCCGTCCTGCGCAGCATGGTGCGTTTACGATTCAGGCACTCAGCCACCCAGGCAGAACGATCCTTGAGCCTGCCAGCCTGTTTCCATTCTTTGGCGACCTCAATAAACATTTCCAGCGCCGTCCCTGCATCAGAAACAATACCGTAGTCCGGGCCGAAAACACGGCCGATCTGGGTTGGTTCTATATCAACATGAACGAAGCGGCGCCCTCTCGTGTATACCTCCAGCGTGCCGGTATGACGATTAGCCCAGCGATTGCCGATACCCAGCACGAAATCTGACGCCAGCATATTGGCATTGCCGTAACGGCTTGCCGCCTGCAACCCGACCTGCCCTGCCATCAGGTCGTGATCATCCGGAATCGCCCCCCACCCCATCAGGGTCGGAACAACCGGCACTCCCAGTATTTCGGCAAACGCCGTCAGAAGAGCGGATGCCTCGGCAAGAATCACGCCGCCACCGGAGATAATCAGCGGTTTTTCGGCATCATTCAGCATGCCCAGTGCTTTTTCAATCTGAATACGGGTCGCCCTGGGTTTATATACCTCCAGCGGCGCATAGGTCTCCGGATCAAATTCGATTTCAGCCATCTGCACATCCAGCGGCAAATCAATCAGTACCGGCCCCTGGCGGCCCGAGCGCATCAGATGAAACGCCTGCTGAAAAACACGGGGAACCTGCGCAGGCTCCCGTACTGTAACCGCCCACTTGGTAACCGGCGCCGCAATTTTTTCGATATCAACCGCCTGGAAATCTTCCTTGAAAAGCCGGGCCCGTGGCGCCTGTCCGGTAACAACCAGAATCGGGGTGGAATCGGCATGCGCAGAATAAAGGCCGGTAATCATATCGGTTGCGGCCGGACCGGATGTGCAGAGCCCCACGCCGATATTGCCCGCTGCTGCACGCGTATACCCTTCTGCCATATGGGAAATCCCTTCGCCATGACGGGCCAGGACATGCTTCATGCTGTTCCGCTTTTTCAGTGCAGCGTAAAGCGCGTTGATGCCTGCGCCGGGAATACCGAAAAGCCGGGTAACCCCCTCCTTCTCCAAAACATGTACAGCCGCTTCGGCCGCCGTCATCTTTGCCATGACACACCTCCGATTGAAACCCATTACTGATTTTGCATTTTTATTACATAATGGATTATATAGATGGCATTTTTGTTTGATAAGATAATAAAAAATCGCTTTATTCGATATAAAAAGTATGGAATATCGACATGAACAAGTTCAGGCAGATTGAAGCTTTTGTCAGCGCAGCGGAAAAAGGCAGTCTCAGCCGGGCGGCCCTCGAAGAGGGAGTGACGCCAGCCATACTGGGACGCCGTATTGACGCGCTGGAAAAACGCCTTGGCGTCAAGCTGATGCACCGCTCAACCCGGCGCCTGGCACTGACAGAAAGCGGGGCCGCCTTTCTGGAGCGATGCAAGAAGCTTCTGGAAGATATGGAGCAGGCAGAAAAATCCGTCTCCGAAGAGCGCAGCCGGGCAACGGGTCATCTCATTGTTTCCGCTCCGGCCTCCTTTGGCAGAAAGCACGTTGCGGCACATGCCCCCGACTTTCTCAAGGCCAACCCGGATGTGCGGATATCCTTTAACCTGAGTGACCAGGTTGTGGATCTTGTCCGGGAGGGTTATGACATGAGCATCCGCATTGGCGGCACAATCGATCCGAGCCTCGTTGCCGTCAGGCTCTTTCCCAATCATCGGGTCGTTTGCGGCACACCTGCTTACCTTGAAAAACACGGTGTACCGCAAACCCTGAAAGACCTTGCCCGCCACAACTGCCTGACCTTCAATCTGCAGGGGGGGCAGCAGCGCGGCTGGTACTTCAGGGAAAACAACAAAACGGTTACCATACGCACGACAGGAAATCTCGACTGCAACGATGGTGAACTGCTTCATCGCTGGTGCCTGGAAGGGCTTGGACTGGCCTGGCGCTCAACCTGGGAAATCCAGTCACAACTCGCTTCAGGCGAACTGGTGACCGTGCTGGATAAATTCGCGCTATCGAATTATGACATTATGGCAATTTATCCCCAGCAGTCTTTTCTGCCACTCAAAACCCGCTTCTTCATTGATTACCTGAGAACCCTTTATGCTCAACCCGGGTACTGGACACAATCCGCTTAAAAAATAACGGCAACTGTTTGAGCAGTTGCCGTTATGTTATGCCCCGAAGCGCGAGATCAATCAGAGACTGTCACCAAAGTCCTGTTTGAACTTGGCCATCAGTTTTTGCGGCCAGTCGGATGTGGCTTCAAGACGGCCGAGGAAGAAACGCAAAACCTTGGGCTCTTCCACAAAACGAAGCCCCCCCACCAGGTTGCGGTTTTCCCACAGCCACTTGATCCGGTCTTCCACATATTTGACCTGGGAAAGCGTAAAGACGCGACGGGGAAATGCCAGGCGCAGCAACTCGACTTCGGACGGCACGTCATTGCCGTTTTCATCGCGATGCATGGAAATCGTCCCGCGCTCCATGCCGCGCGCACCCGAAACAATATACAACGCGGATGCCAGTGCACCGGCCGGATATTCATATGACGTCAGATGCGGCAGAAAACCCGTGGCATCCAGATGGCAGCCCAGGCCGCCAGCCGGGGTAATAACAGGAATTCCCTGGGCATCAAGGCTGTTAACCAGGTATTCGATAAATTCCGGAGAATGCTTGATAACATCCCAGTCCAGCGCTTCACGCAGGCCTACAGCCATCGCCTCAATCTCGCGCACAGACATCCCGCCATAGGTGAGAAATCCTTCGAAAAGCGGGATCAGGTCACGCATTTTCATGTACAGGTCGTAGTTGTTGGTTGCAATACCACCCCCGCGGGCACAGCCGATTTTCCGGCTGGAGAAATAAATGATGTCGGCCAGGTCGCACATGGTGTGCAGGATTTCCTTGACACTCTTGTTCTTGAATTCCGGCTCGCGCATCTTGTTGAAATAAACATTTTCACCAACCAGGCTCACATCCAGAACAATGATCAGGCCGTTTTCATCCGCCACCTTGCGCACTTCGCGCATGTTTTCAATGGAAAACGGCTGGCCGCCAATCAGATTGGTGCCTGCTTCCATGCGGATATAGGGAATATTTTCCTTGCCGTGCTGTTTGATTACGGCCTTCAGCTTGTCAATATCGATATTTCCCTTGAATGGCTTGTCTGACTTGATTTCCAGCGCATCATCCGTAAATACTTCCAGGACGCTGCCTCCGGCGTATTCAACGTGGGCCTTCGTCGTCGTGAAATGGAAATTCATCGGCACGACACCATCTTTTTTGATGAAGACCTGGGAAATAATGTGTTCGGCTGCCCGCCCCTGGTGAGCCGGCAGAAAATGCTTTTTGTTGAAGACTTCGTCAACGGAGGCTGCAAGCCGGTTGAAGGATTCCGAACCGGCATAGGCATCGTCAGCCACCATCATGGCTGCCAACTGCTGGTCAGACATGGCATTGGTACCGCTATCGGTCAGCATATCCATGAAAACGTCACGGTTTTGCAGCAGGAAGGTATTGAAACCTGCGCCCTGCATGGCTTTCAAGCGTTCTTCAATGGGTAAGAGGTTCAGTTTCTGAACAATGCGAACCTTGTGCATTTCAACAGGCACTTTTTCGCCGCTGGTCAACTTGATGGCTTCGTGGAACATACAAATCCCGGTCAGATGGTTTGATCAATAAAAAAACCCTGCTCCCGGAAAATTACCGGGACAGGTCAAGAAGTTTCAGCAATTGGATTGGTCGGGGTGAGAGGATTCGAACCTCCGGCCTCTACGTCCCGAACGTAGCGCTCTACCAGGCTAAGCTACACCCCGTCTGTTTACAGAATACCGCACACGTGCTTCAGTACTTCCGTTGTACCGTAAAGGCGCACAATTGTAGCAAACAATGCGTAAATTGACCATCCGAAAGAAAGAGATTTTCATGAAACGCCTTATATTCTTTATGCATATGCGCCTGATTTTCAGCGGTACCCCCGCGCATCTTCCCAAAGCGGCCCTCTTTTTTCGAATGTTAAAATGAGAAGCACTGGCCGCACCAGGCTTTTCTTTCATTTTTTCGGATCTCCATGTACAGCGATTTTTACTTTCCCGACCGTCAGAACTATGACTCTCCCCACCGCCTGGGACTCGCCTACCAGGAAGTCGCCTTTGAAAGCGCCGACGGTACCATGCTCTGGGGGTGGTTTATTCCTGCCAGAAACAGCGTAACACCCGCCGATGCCAAAGGAACCGTTATTCACATGCATGGCAACGCGCAAAATCTGACCGCCCATTGGGGCTTTGCTGAATGGGTCCCGGATCGGGGATTCAACCTCTTTGTTTTTGACTATCGCGGCTTTGGGAAATCCCAAGGGGTGCCGGAACCCCAAGGCATATTTGAAGACGCGGTTGCTGCCATCAATTATGTGCGAAACCGCAAGGATATTGATACCGGCAGGCTTTTCATCTTCGGCCAGAGCCTGGGGGGCATGCTGGCTATTGCAAGCGCCGCCGCCAGCCCGGAAGGCATCCGCGCTGTTTTGGCAGAAGCGCCCGCGCACTCCTACTCGATGTGGATGAATGACCGGCTGCCAGGCGCTGGCGACATACTGGATGACACCTGTACTGCCGGTGCCTATATCGCCAGACTGTCTCCCATACCACTGCTTTTGCTTCATGGCACGCGTGACAGGGTAGTTGACTATTCGCACTCGGCCCGTCTGCTTGCAGAAGCCAGCGATCCGGTAGAGCTTGTTACCATTGAACATGGCGAGCATGTGGATGCCATGACAGATCGACATGGCCGCCGCTACCAGGACATGATGATCACTTTTTTTGAGAATGCCCTGAAAAAAGACTGATTACCATCTGCATCCTCTGTCATACGCCTACATAGCGCCTTGTCAATGATATAATTTTCCGGTTATTCTCCGCCCTCCATGCAGGCGGCTTCAGTCGCAGCGCGGTTCAGGCTGCTGTTTTTTACCTACACTCCTTGAGCGACATATGTATAAACGTATTTTTTATCCTGACAATATCCATGCCACGACGCCCGAAAAGTTTGGCCTTGATTATGAAACCGTCTACTTCAATAGCGAGGATGGCACACGTCTGAATGGCTGGTTTATCCCTGCAGCAACAGTTGCAAGCCCCAAAGACGCCAAAGGCACCGTCATCCATATGCACAGTAACTCCGGCAACATCAGCTCTCACTGGCATTTTGCCGGCTGGCTGCCTGATCAGGGCTACAACGTTTTCGTTTTTGATTATCGCGGGTTTGGTAAATCTTTCGGGCAGGCAGAGCCCAAAGGCATCCTGGAAGATGCTGTTGCCGCCATCACCTATGTCCGTTCGCGTACGGACATTGATACCGGCAGGATTTTCATCTTTGGACAAAGTCTCGGCGGATCGCTGGCTATTGCCGCTGCGGCAATCAATCCGGAAGGCGTGCGCGCAGTTGTCGCTGAATCGGCCTTTTATTCCTATTCATCAGTGGCTGACGAAAGGCGCCCCGGCGAGGGATACGGACTTGAGCCGGACGATATTTACAGCGGCGGCCATTATGTATCAAAACTTTCCCCTATTCCGCTTCTGCTTCTCCACGGAACAAACGACAGTATTACCGATGTCGCCCAGTCGGAACAGCTGTTTGCCGAGGCAAATGAGCCCAAGCGCCTGGAACTGATCAAATACGGACGGCATCTGGCCGCCATGACGGAACATTATGGCGACCATTTCCAAAGGGAGATGATAGCCTTTTTTGAATCCGCCCCGGCCAAGTAAAACCCCGGGAAAAACAGGAAAACAAAAACCGGAGAGCAGATACTCTCCGGTTTTTTTACGCTTCGCTTTCCCTGCGTTCAAAAAAAATGCCCCCTGGGAAAGGATCCAGGGGGCATAACCTGCAAGTGTAAAGCTCTCTGGTCAGACCATATCAGCTTACAGTTACACTATTACTTCTTTTTCTTTCTTTCGATGTTCAGGCCAGCGATACGTCCGCTTTCTACGCCTGCATCCGGATCAAGAACCACGTTGATCAGCGTCGGCTTGCGTGACTTGATGGCTTCTTCGAGGCCAGCAGCCAGTTCTGCCGGTGTGGTGGCGTTAACGCCAACACCGCCGAAGGCTTCGATCATCTTGTCATAGCGGCTGCCAGGTGCGAAAGAGGTCGGTGACGGATCATCGTAACCACCGGCATTGGCTTCGTTACCTTTGTAGATACCACCGTTGTTCATAACCAGGATACAAACCGGCAGGTTGTAACGTACGATGGTTTCAACTTCCATACCGCTGAAACCAAACGCGCTGTCACCTTCAACAGCAACAACCGGCTCACCAGTGACGACAGCTGCACCAACGCAGGCACCCATACCGATACCCATGATACCCCAGGTACCTGAGTCAATACGCTTGCGTGGCTGATACTGATCAACGATCATACGGGTGTTATCCAGTGCGTTAGCACCTTCGTTAACGAGCGTGACATTTGGATATTTCGCCAGAACATCACGAACAGCACCCAGTGAGTTGCGATAGTTCATCATAGCGCCAGCTTCGTACTTGGTCAGCGTCGGAGCCAGTTTCTCCTTGGATGCATTGACACGCTCGACGATGCCAGCCATCCATGCGGCGTCTGCTTTTGGCATGCCTTTGAGGGCATCACGCAGTGCAGCGATACAGGAACCGATGTCACCAACCAGCGGTGCAGCGATCGGTACGTTGCTGTCGATTTCCTGCGGGAGGATGTCGATCTGGATGAATTTCTTCAGCTGGTTACCCCAGGTTGCGCCCTTACCATTGCCGAGCAGCCAGTTCAGACGGGCACCAACGATGAGAACAACGTCAGCTTCCGGGAGAACATAGGAGCGAGCCGGACCGGCACACTGTGGGTGGTTGTCAGGCAGCAGACCTTTTGCCATGGACATTGGCAGGAACGGGATACCGGTATCTTCTACCAGTGCCTTGATGTCAGCATCTACCTGAGCATAGGCAGCGCCTTTACCCAGCAGGATCAGCGGCTTTTTCGCGCCCTTGAGCAGGTCGGCAGCACGCGTGACAGCAGCCGGATCCGGCAGTTGCTTCGGTGTCGGGTCAACTGGCGAGAACAGCAGGGCATTACCAGCGTCAGCCGGCATGGTGCCTGTCAGCATTTCATGCGAAAGATCGACATATACAGCGCCAGGACGACCGGAAACGGCGGTACGAACAGCACGAGCGATAGCGACTGGAATGTCTGAAATATGGTTAATACGATAAGCAGCTTTGACGTGCGGACGTGCAGCATTCAGCTGATCCATTTCCTCGAAAGCGCCCTGCTGCAGGTCGGTATTGCGACGCTGAGCGGCACCGCTGAGCAGAATCATCGGCCAGCCATTGGTGGTGGCATTGGCAGCACCAGCCAGACCGTTCAGGAAGCCCGGCGCAGGAGTGGTCAAGCAGACGCCCGGTGTACCCGTCAGGTAACCCGCTACACCTGCAGCCATAGCGGCATTTGTCTCGTGACGGAAGCCAAACCATTTTCCACCTTCAGCCTGCCATGAACGGATAAGCGCCGTTACGGGAATACCTGGAATACCATAGATATTCTGGATGCCATTGTTCTTGAGGCTCTCAATTAACATGTAAAATGCATCAACCAATTCTACTTCTGTCTCATTACTCATAAGGGTTCCCCTTTTTCGGTTGTTGTTTGATAAAGTGCAGAGTGCTTTGTGAGTATGCGTTATAAACATCAAAAGTATTGTTGACCTAGATCAACTTGCCAGATTTTCGGCGGCCCTAAAGTTAAAAAACAGGCAAGCCATGCCGTATTCTGTCCACCGTCCGCCATATTCATATGCCGGGCCCTCAAAAAACCATACAAAATGGAAGTGAGCGGGAAATCCGCTGATGCCGGAAACAGGGGAAAGGAAGCCTGACCGCTCAAGCCATCAGTATGTTCGTTTTATCGCAAAACGGCACAACTGCATCAGGCGCGTCCTGTATTCGTTATCCGGAAAAATCTCCAGTGCGGCCAAAGCTTCCCTGGCCGTATCAGCGGCTTTTTGAGCGGTATATTCAAGCGCATCGCTTTGCCTGACCGCATTGATGATGTCGTCAAAATATATTGCCGCATCATTGATGATGTAATCGCGAACCCGCTCTCTGTCCCGATCTGTTCCCCGCTGCATCAGCCGGATCAGGGGCAGGGTCATTTTGCCCTCGCGCAGATCATTGCCTGTGTTTTTGCCCAGTGTCGATGCATCGCCGGCATAATCCAGGCAATCGTCAATCAGCTGAAAAGCCATGCCCAGAGATCGTCCGTATGCCGTTGCCGCTGCCAGATACCTTTCTGAAGGGGAAGTAATCACCGCTCCTAGCACACTGGCCGCCTCAAACAGCTTGGCTGTCTTCGCATAAATAATCCGGCAATACGCTGCCTCATCCATGTCCGCCTGCCGGATAGACATCAACTGCATCACCTCGCCTTCGGCGATGGTATTGGTTGCCTGGGCCAAAATCTCCATGACACGCCGGTCATTAACAGAAAGCATCATCTGGAAAGCCCGGGTATGCATAAAGTCGCCAACCAGAACGGACGCCGCATTGCCGAAGCGCGCATTGGCACTTTCCACACCACGCCGCAGCATGGACTCGTCCACCACATCATCATGAAGCAGAGATGCTGTATGAATGAACTCAATAATAGCGGCCAGGATATGATGGTCCGTTCCCCGGTACCCCATCATCCGCGCCATCAAAAGCACAAGAAGCGGGCGGATGCGCTTTCCTCCGGCATTGATGATGTGCTCTCCAACCTGTGTGATAAGACCGGCATCGGAACGCAACTGCTCATGAATCAGGCAATCAAGCGCATCCATATCCGCGGGCAGCGGATCCGGCAGGAAATCAAGAGGATTAACGGCTGACTCAGGCAAAACGGGTCCGTTCATGAAGGGTCATCAGGAGAAATCACTGGCAGGGATTATACGATGTCTGCCGCCTGGCGCCCAATCATCTTGCGACAGGCAACCAGAAGAAAAAAGCCCATCACCTCCTGCACCGTAACAATCCGAAACAAAAAAATATCTGAAATCAAATAATTAGTGTTATATTTATTCTAGCGTTACATCCAGACCAGCCACGAGAAAGGAGCTGATATGTCATTTAAAACGTCTGTTATTATCAGCACCTATAATTCGCCGGAATGGCTGGAAAAGGTATTGTGGGGATATGGGAACCAGAATTTCAGGGACTTCCAGATTCTGATTGCCGATGACGGGTCAACGGCAGAAACCGCTGATGTTGTCAGGGATTTTCAGAATAACTCGGGAATGGAAATTGAGCATCTCTGGCATCAGGATGATGGCTGCCAGAAAAGCGTCATGCTGAATAAGTCGGTCATGCGGGCAAAGGGAGATTACCTCATCTTCGTTGAGGGGCACTGTGTGCCACGCAAGGACTTTGTTTCTGTTCACGTCAAAAGCGCCCGCCCCAATCATTTCCTTTCCGGGGGACATACCAATCTGCCCATGTGCTGCAGCATTCGTGTGGACGAGGAATCCATCCTGTCCGGCAAGCTCTTTAATATTGTGTGGCTGCAGCAGAATGGCTATCCCGACACAGCAAAAAAACTTCGCATGGTTCTGATGCGCCCGTTTTCCAATCTTTTCAACCTGATCCCGACACCGAACAAATGGAACGGACGCAATGCTTCCGGCTGGAAGAAAGACATCATTGGCGTAAACGGATTTGATGAGCGAATGAAACATGGCGGCGCAGACCGTGAGTTGGGTGAACGCCTGAAACACGCCGGAGTAAAAGCAAAACGTATCCGGTATACCGCTGTCAGCGTACATCTGTCTCATGACATGGGATACATCAATGGCGCCTATGATCCGGAGAATGTCACGATTTTCAATGAAACACTTGATAAAAAGAGCCGTTTTACCAAGTTTGGCATTTTCAAAAGCTGAGTCAGGACGGCTTGTAAGGCAGGGAAAACCCGTTTTTTCTTTTTTATCCCAGGTCATCCAGGACTCGGCGGCGAAACTTCACGCCAAGCTCTCTGGCTATTGCCTCACATGCCGCCATATCCACATCCGGCAGGCCATCAAGCGCCGTCAATGTCACATCGGCACCGGCATCCCTTGCACTTTTGATAAATTCCAGCATTGATGCATACGTGCCAGGCAACCGGGGATTACAGTGCCGGTTGTAGATTTCCTCATTTTGCGCATTGAGTGAAATCGACATGGACTGGATATAACGGGCCAGCTCCGGCGCCACATCGCGGCCATGCACAATATTGGCGACACCGCTTGTATTCAGGCGAAGGCGGGCGCCCTTTTCCCGCAGCTTTCGCGCAACCTCAAGCAGCACATCCAGCCGCATGGTGGTCTCCCCCATGCCGCAGAAAACAATCTCATCATAATCTGCCGGGTTACCGGCAGCCTCAATCAGTTCTTCGACTGTCGGCTCGTGACGCAGGCGCATATTATATTCACGCACACTCCACTCGCCATTGAACTTCGGGCAGAACCGGCAACGCAGGCTGCAACGGTTCGTCACATTCAGATAACGATTGTTGCGAATCGTATAACCAACCACTTCCTCCGGTTTTATCGCTGTATCAGTCACCAGGAACGCTCCTGTCTTTTTTGCCTGCTGCCGGTTAAACACCCATCCGGCAGAATCATTTCATGAACATACTGATCAGCACCATGACCAGACCGACATTAATCGGGATATTCAGCTTGCGCGCCGCCTTGCCATAAGCCCGCAGAATATTGGCCAGCATCCAGCCACCCCACAGCAGAATTTCCCCGCCTCCGCGAAAAAGCTGTGTATCCGTCTGCGCAACCTGTACGCGATAAATCCCCTGCGTCAGAAAAGCCAGGCAGATCACCGCCAGCACCAGGCGAACAGGCTTTTTGTTGACAAACTCCCAGAATCCCGCCATGTTTCTATTCATTCATTCTCTCCCGGCCAGAAACACCGCGCTCCTGACATCAATACAGAACCATCTGTCGACCAGACCATTCACCTAATTATATATACAGGAATCAATCCGGCTTTATTCAACTGTAACCGATTTGGCCAGATTACGCGGCTTGTCCACATCCGTGCCACGAACCAGCGCCGCATGATAAGCCAGCAATTGCAGGGCCACCACATGCAACAGCGGAGAAAGCACGCCATAATTCTCCGGCAGGCGGATAACATGAATCCCCGGCTCGGAAATAATATGGGTATCGGAGTCCGCAAAGACAAAAAGCTGCCCGCCTCGAGCACGCACTTCCTGCATGTTGGATTTCAGCTTTTCCAGCAGATCATCCCGGGGAGCCACGGTGACGACCGGCATCTGCTCAGTCACCAGTGCCAGCGGCCCGTGCTTCAGTTCGCCCGCCGGATAGGCTTCTGCATGGATATAGGAAATTTCCTTGAGCTTCAATGCCCCTTCCAGGGCAATGGGATAATGCATGCCGCGCCCCAGGAAGAGGGCATTTTCATATCGTGAAAAAGTTTCCGCCCAGGAAATGATCTGAGGTTCCAGTGCCAGTACGGCAGAAATGGCGGCAGGCAAATGACGCAACTCGCGAAGATAGCCTGACTCCTGCTCAGGAGTCAGCTTGCCGCGCATCCGAGCAAAAACCAGTGTCAACAGGAAAAGCGCTGCAAGCTGTGTCGTAAATGCCTTGGTGGAGGCAACCCCGATTTCCACGCCGGCCCGGGTAATATAGGCCAGCCTGCACTCCCGCACCATGGCACTTGTTGCCACATTGCAGATAGTGAGCGTCTCCGTCATCCCCTGTTCCTGCGCATGACGCAACGCGGCAAGCGTATCTGCCGTTTCGCCGCTTTGCGTAATGGTCACAACCAGTGTCCGCGGATTGGGCACACTGCTGCGATAGCGGTATTCACTGGCAATTTCCACATTGACCGGGATACCCGCCTTGGCCTCCAGCCAGTATTTGGCGGTAAGCCCGGCATAATAACTCGTTCCGCAGGCCAAAATCAGGATGGCGTCGACCTGCTCAAATACGGCCCCGGCCTCTTCCCCGAAAAGCCACGGGGTAAATTCCTCGATACCCTGCAAAGTATCAGCCAGTGCCTGGGGCTGCTCGAAAATTTCCTTTTGCATGTAATGCTGGTATGGGCCAAGCTCTGCCGCAGCCGTATAGGCCTGGACAATCCGGACCTCACGCAAGGCCGTTTTTCCATGTCCGTCATAAATATGGCATTGCTCCGGATGCAGGTCGACGATATCGCCCTCGTCCAGATAAATAATGCGGTCTGTCGTTCCGGCCAAAGCCAGCGCATCCGAGGCCAGGAAATTTTCCCCCTCTCCCAGCCCGACAACCAAAGGAGACCCCTTTCTCGCGCCGACCATGCGCAAAGGCTCATCGCGGCAAATCACGGCAATGGCAAAAGCGCCCGTGAGGCGGCCGACCGCCTTTTGCACCGCATCAAGCAAATTATCCTGGTACAGCGAATCAATCAGGTGCGCCAGCACCTCCGTATCCGTCTGGCTGGCAAACTCATATCCCTGAACCATCAGCTCATCACGCAACTCGGCATAATTTTCAATAATGCCGTTATGAACCAGCGCAATGCGCTCACGCGAAAAATGAGGATGGGCATTAGCTGTCGTCGGTGGACCATGCGTTGCCCAGCGGGTATGGGCAATCCCCATAAATCCGGTCAGGCCAAAAGAATTGACCTGGCTTTCCAGATCAGCAACACGGGCCGTGCTGCGCGTCCGCCGCAGGTTGCCATCGGCATAAAGCGCGATGCCGCATGAGTCATATCCCCTGTATTCAAGCCGTTTCAGCCCCTCAATCATCACAGGGGTAATATCCCGCGCTGCCAGCGCGCCCACAATGCCACACATCGTTGATTGTCCTTGAGTTAGTTCTGTCGCAAACCGCATAAGCGGTTTGCAGAGGTCTCGTACTGCAAACGCATGAGAAAAACATCATTTTACCGAAAGATGTCGGCAAAACACATGAAAAGCGAAAATAACTGGCAGAGCAGACGAGCATGTCATTTGAAAAAAGAAAAAGCGCACATGCATAACATGTGCGCTTTTATTTGTACCTTCAGATTTGAAAGCACGTCATACAGACCATGCTTTCAAGCCATCAGCAGACTCTTAGAACTTGTGAGTCATACCGATCTGGAAGGAGGTCATGCTTTCACGACTCAGACCCATCATGTTGCGGCCGATGTGCTCATGGTCATAGTCGGTGTAAGCAACCTGAGCGTAAGCTGCAGTACGCTTGGACAGGTTGTAGGTGTAACCCAGAGCGTATTTCCATACATCGCCGTCTCTAGCACCATCTGGATCGTAATCCATCCACTGTACGGAAGCGTCAAGCTGGCCTGGGCCGATGTCCCATTCCAGACCGAGCAGCCAGAGATCCTGGTCCGCTTTCCTAGAAGTGCCGCCGCTGACCCATGCACCATTGTTGGTGATAACGCCATTACCACCTCTGAAGCCTTCGTCATCCGTGCTTTCGTAAACGAGAGAGATGCGTGCCGGTCCAAATTTGTAAGCCAGACCCACGTTCCAAGTATCGGAATCGTTGGAGTCAGCTACACGGCTCCAGTTGGCGGTTGCCATGAATGGGCCATTGTCATAAGACAGGTTGATGGCATAGCCGTCGTTATCCCAGCCACGAGTGCCATTACTGTTATACCAATATTGGCCGGTACCGGCATTTTGACCCAGAGAATAGCTCAGGCCGAAGGAGAAGCCAGCCCATTTCGGGGAGTCATAGCGAGCGGTATTGTCGATACGAGCATTACGCTGGCTGGACAGCAGCATGGAACCCACACCATATTGGTAGAACGGGTCAAACTTACGGATGGTTTCCGTGGTCAGCTCGTTAACACGGCCGAAGCGGATACGACCCCAGTTGCCTGCCAGACCGAGGTTGGCAGCACCGTCCCAGTCTTTACCGGAAGTGGTTCTGTTGCCTTTGTAGCTGGCGGTGTTGGTGTTACCAACCGTACCATCGTACAGGTCAAAACGCTTTTCGAGTTCGAAGGTGGCTTTCAGGCCACCACCGAGGTCTTCCGAACCACGGAAGCCGATACGGTTATTGACGTTTTCACCCATACGGACGTCGCGACCGGTTTCTTTGATGTAGCCAGTGTCAACAACACCGTAGATGGTGACATTGGATTGGGCATGTGCCACACCGGCAGCAGCGCCGAGTACAGCTAATGCGATTAAAGTCTTTTTCATTTTTCTTCCCTTTAAAGAGATGTGTTGAAAATCCGTAGTAAAAATATCCTGCTAAAACTTCCGGATAAGTCATAGCTTAATCATATTGTGACCAACTTTCCAACAAATTAGTCACCAAGACTGCAAAATCAGGCAAAAAACAACAAAAATAACAAAAAACTGTTGTATTTTTGTAACACTTCACCAGCAGGCTTGTTGCTTCCCGGTGTGGCGACAAAGAAAAACTACTGTTATTTCTGGCCACCAGCCAAACGCCTGACGATTTAAAACCGGTAGCCTTGGGAAAATATTAAAGCAATTTCTCAGGTTTATTACCGATTCTCCCCTTAACACGGCATTTTTTCAGGCTTTCTGTTGCATAAATGAGACAGTTGACACCTCGTTTTGCCTGGCATGGCTATAAAGCAAGGTTTATTGACTTGCCTGCAAAGACAGCATCCTCTCGACATAACGGGCAATCAGGTCCACTTCCAGATTCACTTTCATCCCGGGTGACAGGTTTTTCAGCGTAGTCACTTCGATGGTATGCGGAATCAGGTTGATGGAAAAACGACAGGCCCCGGCAGCATCTTCAACCTCATTGACCGTCAGCGAAACGCCGTTGACAGCAACAGAACCTTTATACGCAAAATATTTCGCCATCTCCCCGGGAGCCTCGATAACCAGTTTCCACGATTCGGCAACCGGCTCAAAGCGGCAAACAATACCAATTCCGTCAACATGCCCGGCAACAAGATGACCGCCAAGGCGATCTCCTGCCCGCAGCGCTTTTTCCAGGTTGATGTCGTTTTCACCGTCCAGCCCTGACGTGCGATTCAGGCTTTCCCTGGAAACATCGACAACGAAGCCGCCCGGAATTTTTTCCACCACCGTCATGCAGGCACCATTTAGCGCAATGGAGTCACCCTCGAGCACATCATCCATCGGAAGATCACCTGCATGGATATGCAGCCGTACACCAGCATCATCCCCCTCGCCTTGAGGGGTTACGGATGTAATACGGCCTGTCGCCGTCACAATACCTGTAAACATGCCTTCCCTTTCAGGTAGTTTCAATCCGGGCCGTGATACGCAGATCCGGCCCGACCATCGTCACGTCATGAAAACGGAAGCGGGCAATGTCGCCAAGCGATTCCAGGGCCATCATGCTGAACATGCCACGGCCTTCGCCAATCACGGATGGCGCCATGTAAACCAGCAACTCATCGACACACCCGTCCCTGAGCAGCGCCCCATTCAGTACCGCCCCCGCCTCAACATGAACCTCATTGATTTCTCGTCTCCCAAGCTCCTGCATCATGCCCGGCAGATCAACCGCCCAGTTTTTATCAGACATGGTGATAATTTCCGCACCGGTAGGAAGAAGCTCCTCCACTTTTTGCTGTTTGGGCACCGCACAGAATATCCAGGTGCCGCCACCGGACAGCACCTTTGCATCCGGCTCAATACGCAGGCGGCTGTCAACCACAACCCGCCGGGGCTGCCTGGGAACATCAACGGCCCTGACCGTCAGGCTGGGATCATCATGCCGGACCGTACCCATGCCTGTCAGGATCGCGTCAGCACGCGCGCGCCAAAGATGCCCGTCATGCCGCGCCGCCTCAGAAGTAATCCACTGGCTCTGACCATTGAGCAACGCCGTTTTGCCATCAAGGCTGGCGGCAACTTTCATCCGGACCCAGGGCCGTCCGCGCTCCACGCGGGACAAAAAACCCAGGTTCAGTTCGCGGGCCTCGCTTTCCAGGACGCCGGACAGCACATCGATTCCTGCCGCCATCAACCGGGCAAACCCTTCTCCGGACACACGCGGATCAGGATCTGTCATCGCCGCAACCACATTTGAGACTCCGGCCCTGATCAGCGCATCGGTACAGGGTGCCGTCCGCCCGTGGTGGCAACAGGGCTCCAGCGTGACATAAACTGTTGCCCCTTTGACATCATGACCGTTTCGCGCAGCATCTTCCAGCGCTTCAATTTCAGCATGATTGCCGCCGGGAGGGTGTGTACTGCCCCGCCCGATGATTTTGCCATCCTTGACGATGACACAGCCAACCAGCGGATTGGGCGCAACATGGGAGGGCAGCTCGACAACCGTTTCTATCGCACAGCGCATGAATTCGTCGTGAGTCATATATTTCCTTTGGCATGATCCAAAACCATATTTTATATGGTTAGCGCCTGAAAACCGCCATATAAATAAAAAGCGCCTGCGTTTAAACAGGCGCTTTGTACCGGTCCGGATTCAATCAGCCGTAAACGGGGAATGCCGTTGTCAGTTTTTTGACTTCGGCACGCACACGCTCAAGCACGGCCATATCCTCATGGTTGTCAATGACATCTGCCAGCAGATTGGCAACCATCCTTGACTCTTCCTCCTTGAAGCCCCGGGTCGTCATGGCCGGGCTGCCAAGACGAAGGCCTGATGTAACGAATGGCGTTTGCGGATCATTGGGAATGGCATTCTTGTTGCAGGTAATGTGCCCGCTGTTCAGGATATTTTCCGCTGCACGGCCGGTAATATTCTTGCTGATCAGGTCAACCAGCATGAGATGGGATTCTGTACGGCCGGAAACGATCCTGAAATCCCGCTCGATCAGCGTTTTTGCCATCGCATCCGCATTTTTGAGCACCTGCTCCTGATAGGTCTTGAATTCAGGCTGCAGCGCCTCAAGAAAAGCAACTGCCTTGGCGGCAATCACATGCATGAGCGGGCCGCCCTGAATGCCTGGAAAAACAGCTGAATTGATTGGACGTTCGTACTCCGGCTTCATCAGGATAAAACCGCCCCGCGGCCCACGCAGCGACTTGTGCGTGGTTGAGGTGACAAAATCCGCATGAGGAACCGGATTCGGGTAAACACCGGCAGCAATCAGCCCGGCATAATGGGCCATATCAACCATGAAATAAGCGCCAATATCCTTGGCTACCCTGGCAAACCGCTCGAAATCGATCCGGAGCGAATAAGCAGAAGCGCCCGCGATGATGAGCTTCGGCTTCTTTTCATGTGCAAGCCGCTCCATGGCATCGTAGTCAATTTCCTCTTTTTCATTCAGGCCATATGACACCACGTTGAACCATTTTCCGGACATGTTGATCGCCATACCATGAGTCAGATGCCCCCCTTCAGCAAGGGACATCCCCATAATCGTGTCACCCGGCTGCAGCATGGCAAAGAAGACCGCCTGGTTGGCCTGGGAACCCGAATTGGGCTGCACATTGGCCGCTTCAGCGCCAAAAAGCTGCTTGACGCGATCAATCGCCAGTTGTTCCGCAATATCGACAAACTCACATCCGCCATAGTAACGGCGGCCAGGATAACCTTCTGCATATTTATTGGTCAGTTGAGACCCCTGCGCCTGCATAACCGCCGGTGAACAATAATTCTCGGAAGCGATCAGTTCGATATGCTCTTCCTGGCGAATATTTTCACTCTGGATAGCGCTCCACAGCTCCGGATCAACCCGGGCAATGGTCTGGTCTTTTGAGAACATGTAATACTCCACTAAAAATGCAGTCAGTTGATGATGGTGAAAAAAGCGGGATTTTATCTGAAACCCCGGTTCCGGGCAGAAAAGATTTGCCCGGCCTTTTAATACCAAAGAAAACAGAATATTTTACAATACTGTTTTAGATGCCAGCAAGAAAATTACAGGTTTGCCCGGCACCCCGAAATATCCAAAAATAAAATGTGTGTCCTGCCGGAAAACCGCATCTGTTTTGCCGGAGCCATTTATAATCAGTCCAGTGTCCTCAAAAACCGGTGCGTATTTATTTTATCCAACTCTTAAGGAACACCATGCCAACGATTCATGTTCAGATGCTTGAGGGACGATCTCTTGAGCAAAAACGCAACCTTGTCAAAGCCCTCACACAAGCCACTGCTGAAACGCTGGAATGCAACCCTGATTCTGTGAATGTGATCATCCAGGAAGTCCGCAAGGAAAACTGGGCAACCGGGGGCAAACTATGGAGCGACTGACCGGACAGGCATAACAGGATTTTTTCAGATTTTCCGGAATGGCGCCAATGGATTAAAAGTAAAATCAATCATGTAAACAACCCACACAATGCTTGCTGTCAATGCATATAGCATGTAAAGTATTGCCGTGCGGAATCTTTTAAACAAAAACAAAGCCAAAGGCTTGTCCGTGCCTTTTCATTTTAACGGAGTGGCGTAAATGACTGACGAACTGGAAGCCCTGTTTGACCAAATATCAGACGAACAGAGGGCACAAGCCGGCGCTGACAATGCAGCACCCTCACCCGAAACCGAACCATCGGAAGATGAGCTGGAAGCGCTTTTTGATGAATTGAGCGCAGAAACCCAGGCCGGCGCAACCGGATCAGCAACAGCCGCTGCTGACTCTTCGCAAACGGCCGAAGAAACCGAGCCCTCCGAAGATGAACTGGAAGCGCTTTTTGACGAGCTGAGCTCCGAAGTCCAGCCAACCGCAAATCCCCCTGCGCCGGAAGCAGACGTTTCCCCGGAAACAACCGGGGAAACAGAAGACGAACTGGAAGCGCTTTTTGATGCATTAAGCACGCAGGCTCCGGCCTCGGAAGCGCCCTCAGCAGAACAGCCAGCGGAAACCGCAACTGATGCGGCTCCTGACGCGCCAACTGACGCTGACCCGGTAAATGACGCTGACAAACCGCTTTATGATCGGCTTGGCGGCATTTTAAGAACACTTCATGATTCCATGCGCGAACTTGGTTATGATCGCGCATTGCAGGATGTGGCAACCGAGGTCATTGATGCAAAAGGCCGTCTTGAATACGTGGCGACCCTGACAGAACAGGCGGCCACACGTGTCCTGAATTCCATTGATATCGGCATGCCGCAACAGGAGGAACTCTCCAAAACAGCCCGCGATCTCGAAGAACGCTGGACCGCGCTCTTTGACGGCAACATGGATGTCGATGCATTCAGGCAACTGGCACAGGACTCCCGGGATTTTGCGGTTAATACCGCAAACAGGGCCGATGAAGAAAAAGCCCGCCTCATGGAAATCATGATGGCGCAGGATTTTCAGGATATCACCGGGCAGGTGATCAAAAAAGTCGTTGTGATTACCAAAAAGCTGGAACAGGAACTTGCCCAGTTGCTGCGCGATAATGCGCCACCCGAAACAAAAGAAAAAGTTGTTGATCTCATGGCCGGCCCGGATGTTCCGGACAAGGCCATGGATCAGGATGATGTTGACAGTCTGCTGGCCAATCTGGGCTTCTAGACTGTTTTTTTGCCGTAACTGAACTGCGGATAATGCGCATCTTAGAATTGGATTCCTGATGGAAGACATGCTGAAAGAGTTTGTTGTTGAGGCGCTGGACCTCGCGTCACAGGTAGAAGAAAACCTGCTGACACTGGAAAGGCATCCTGACGACCAGGACACCATTAACGCCGTATTCCGGTCTTTTCATACGATCAAGGGCGGCGCCGGTTTTATGGGACTCGCACCGATGGTCGAGGCCTGTCATCTTACGGAAAACCTCTTTGACGGAATGCGAACAGGCAAGGTTCCTGTCACGCCCGATGCCATTGAAGCGGCGCTGCAGGCGAGCAGCTTTGTCGGTTTCCAGTTAAGCGAACTGCACAACGGAACCTCACCGGACGATTTGTCACCTTTTCCGCCGGATATCGAAGCCATGCTCCAGCGGGCACTTGCAGGCGAAGCCGCACCAGCGGCGGCTCCGGCAAGTGCGCCAGCGCCCGCCGCTGCGACGGAGCCCGCCGCAGAATCCGCCTCTCCAGCTCAAACGGCTGAAACAGCCACAGCCGAAGGCGGTCCGAACTGGCACGCGCTGTACAACGCCGTGGTACCGGAAGACAAGCAGGTGGACATTCCGGAAGGCGAGACAAGTGAAACGCCGCCGCAAGCCGCCGCAGAGAATGGCGCGGCCTCCACATGGGACGGTATTGACAGGAGGAATCCCGAAATTCCCCCAACGCCAGCGCTCGGCACACCGACAGGAAACTGGGATGGCAACGACAGGCGCCGCGCTCCGGCATCCGCGCCCAAAGATGACAGCATTCGTATTGATGCCGCAAAACTTGACGTCCTGCTTGAAGTCGCCGGCGAGGCGGCCCAGGCGGCCAATCAGGCCAGCGTCCTCCTTGACAAGCTGCGGCTCTTCCCTTTCGAAGACGAAGCGGCCGAACTGATCGACAACCTGATCGAAACACAGGCAAGGGCTTCCCGCTACTCGACAGAACTGCAACGCGCGACCCTTTCCACGCGCATGCAGCCCGTTGGGCGTCTCTTCCAGCGTTTCCCCCGCCTTGTCCGTGAACTCGCACGGGAACTGGGGAAAAACGTTGATCTGGTGATCGAGGGGGCGGAAACAGAGGTTGACCGCCTTGTTGTCGACAGTCTGTATGATCCTCTGGTGCACATGCTGCGAAACTCCCTTGACCATGGTGTCGAAGATACCGAGGGCCGGATCGCTGCCGGCAAGCCCGAAAGAGCCCAGATTCTGCTCAAGGCCTGGCAGGAAGCCAACAGTGTCATGATCGTGATTTCTGATGACGGGCGCGGCATGAATCCGGAAAAACTGCGGGAAAAAGCCGTTTCAAAAGGCCTGATCGGCCCGAATGACGCCCAGTCTGATGATGAAGCCTACCAACTGGTTTTCCTGCCCGGATTTTCCACCATGGAAGTCGCCTCCAGCGTATCCGGGCGCGGTGTCGGCATGGACGTTGTCCGTACGGCAGTCGAGCAGCACCGCGGCACCATCTGGATCGACTCCAAGCTGGGCAGGGGCACCACGTTCTCAATCCGGCTTCCCATTGAGCTTTCCATTATTCCCATGCTGCTTGTCAGCACATCCGGCGCCAAACTCGGCATCCCGATGTCGCTGGTTGAACGCGTCGTAGAACTGCCGGATACCTTTGAGCGGGTCAGCGGGCAACCCGTCTTCCGGGATCAGGGCCGTCCGCTTCCTGTCCTGTCCATGGCTAACGTGCTGGGATACGACCCCTGCATTGAACAGGCCGGAATTGTGATCGCCGCACCCAGTCCCTACATTCTCTCTGTTGAGGCGCTGGACGGAACGGCCGACCTGGTTATCAAGCCGCTCTCAGGCATTGATGTCACCGGCATTTCCGGCACAACCCGCTCTGCAGAGGGCGAGCTGGTTCTGGTGATATCGCTGTCCTTCCTGCTGGATGGCGCCCGCTAGACCCGGTCATTTCTGCCTCATCCATGCACGTGAGGGATGAGGCAGAATCTTTCCGAATATCTGGAGTCAGCCCTGCCGACGCAGGAAAAACCGCTATTCAACGCGCGCTGATACCGTGATTTCCGTATTGAGCAGACGGGAAATCGGACATCCTTCTTTCGCCTGTTGCACCGCCGCCTGAAATGCCGGCTCGTCGACATTGGGAATGCGTGCGACGACATCCAGATGAATGCGCGTGACGGAAAAGCCTCCGGTTCCCTTGTCCAGGGTTACCGTCGCTTTTGTCTGAATATTTTCAGCCACCATCTTGGCCCGCTCCAGGCGCCCGGACAGATCCATGGTAAAGCAGCCGGCATGCCCTGCGGCAATCAGCTCTTCCGGATTTGTGCCTGCGCCGTTTTCAAAACGCGCGCTAAAAGAATAGGGCGTGTTGGAAAGCACACCAGTTTCAGTTGTCAGCGTTCCCGCCCCGTTTTTGATTCCGCCCTGCCAGACGGCTGTTGCAAAACGATCCATTTTTCCTCCTGATCCGTAATAACGATTGAAAAAACGCTCTTTCTTTCATGGTTAGATTAAGCGATATGGCTTTTGCCGGGTTAACCAAAAATAAAACCAATGCAAATAACTATTCACAACTATGGAAAACCTATACTATAATAAATTCAATACTCACGCATTAACGGGTATTCTCCATCAGGTACCGGATATCCTGGGCTGCATTCAACAAGCCCAAGCCGGTTCCGAATTCTTCTTCACCTCTTTTTATCCCTCAAGCTTATGTCCAAGAAAAATACTACTGATCCCAATGCGCCGGATTTTGATCTCGACAGGTTCCTCAACGGCACTGATGCTCCAGACCAACTGGATAACAAACAATTTGAAAAACTGGAAATTTTCCTTGAAAACCACCAGAAAGGCATGCACATGGAAATCCTTGACGGATTTTTCTGTGGCCTGATCTGCGGTCCCGATGCAGCGACCCTGGAAGAGTTCCTCCCCTACATCTTTGGCGGAAAAGAACCTGAATATGCCTCCCCGGAGCAGGCAGAAGAAATTAAAAATGCGCTGAACCAGCATTGGGCACACATCGAAGGCACGCTGATCAATGCTGACCCCTATTACCCCTTCCTGTACTCGGACAATGACTTCAAGGTCAGCGGCAATGACTGGGCACTGGGTTTTGTCCTGGGGCTGGACAAGTACCGCGAAAGCTGGCAGGAACTGCTGGATCAGGCACAGCATGACGCAGAAAGCCTGCTGACGCCTATCCTGACGCTTTATCTGGAAAAATTACCGGAAAATACCGAAGGACAAATCCACGCCGAAGACCGGGAAGTAATTGTAACCACGCTGGTCGAGAACCTGCCCAAAATCTATCATCACTTCGACGAAGCCCGCGAAAAGAAAAGCCAGGGCGCACTGCACTGATCCGGCATATCCCGGGCAATGAGGGATAACAGTGAAACAAAGCCGGACCATGCGGACCGGCTTTCTCTCCTGTCACCCGAATTGGCATTCACCTGTTGAACCATTCCGGAGCCTTCAGCCCTAAGGCTTTGCCGACAAGTCCAGATTAGCTACGGCCTTCTTTTGCTCTTCTGTAATCGTCCACATAAAAACACCCTTGTTGCCAACAGGCATACTCTTTTCCGCCGGCCAGTCTGGCCCCATACCGTTATCATGTGAGACAACCCGGGCACCAACCTTGAGTTGCTTCCAGATATAAGGACGCAGCTTGAGGTTAAGCTCGGCCGGAAGATACAGCATCACCACGGTCGCATCCGAAAAATCAACCTCGAAGAAATTGCCCAGTTCAAACCGGACCCGGTCTTCGACGCCGGCCGCTTTGGCGTTGACAATCGCTTCAGTGATCCGCTTCGGATTCAGGTCAACGCCCACCCCCTTTGCGCCATACTGTTTGGCCGCGGCAATCACGATTCGCCCGTCACCGCAACCCAGATCATATACCACATCATTTTCATTGATCCCGGCGATCTGGAGCATGCCATCAACCACTTCAGGATAGGTTGCAATAAAGCCCGCATCCAGTTTGGGCCCCATAAACTCATCCAGGCCAAACTGCGCCTTGGCAGAAACGACAACAAACACACACACGGCAAGAGATGCCGCAAAAAGAATAGCAAACACGGACCACGGGCGCTTTAACGAACGCATGGATGCCCCTTCAGAAACAGATGAACAAACTTCGATATGCCCGTTTTTGGGCCTGACCGAGTGTACCAGCATGAGAAGCATAACGCCAACAGCCAGGACCGCCACACCAATCCAGGCTGCATTGATTCCGCCAAGGGACTGGTCGTATACATACGACAGGCTGGACCACAGCATATAGGCGCAGGTAGCACAGAACAATAATGGCAGCAAAGGATACAACGGCACCCTGAAAGGACGGGGCGTTGCGGGCTCACGCCGGCGCAAAACAAAAAGGGAAATCCCTGTCAGCAGGAAAAAAAGCCAGAAAACCGGCGCCGTGAATTCAACCATCGACTTGAACCCGCCGCCGATCCACGCACCCATGACAACAAGAAAAAGTGACGCCAGGCACTGCACCCATATGGCATTGGCCGGTGTGTCGCGTTCCTTGTCCCAGACCCCAAGCCTGCGCAGAACTGTCCAGTCGCACCCCATCGCATAACTTGTGCGGGCACCCACAATCATGGTTCCGTTAATTGACGTGAGCACAGAAACCGCTACCATCAGGGAAATAACCTTCTCGACAGCCGGGCCAAAAACCAGGTGCATCATATCTGCGGCAATCGCTTTCGACTCGGCCATGCCCTTGAGTCCCAGCCCCTTCCAGTATGCCCAGGTAACCAGCATATACAGTGCGGTAATAACAAAAATAGACAGGGCCAGCGCCTTGACCATGCTGTGCCGCCCCTCTCGTATTTCCGCACTGATATAAGCCGCCTCGTTCCATCCGCCATAGGTCAGAAGCACAAATACCATCGCCAGGCCAAAAGCCGCCGCCGTTGGCGTTGACGCGGAAAGATTTTCTGCGGCAACAGAAACCGGCATCGCGCTGCCGGCACCGGCATTCAGTAAAATCGCGGCTGTTCCGACAATCAGGAGCAGACTGCCAGCCTGCAGTGCCGTCAGCCAGGTTTGTGTTGTCATACCCGTACGCACATTGAGGCGGTTTAACCATGAAAGCAGCAGAATGGCGGCAATGGCGTAAGTTATCGCCCCGGAACCCTGTCCGAAAAAATCCAGCGGCAGGACGTGATTCATGTAATCGCCGAAAACAAAGGACAGCAGCGCGATAGAGCCGGTTGTAATCACAGAAAGACGCGCCCACCCGAACAGAAAGGCGACCGAGCGGCCAAATGCCCGGTTCAGGAAATGATAGTCGCCACCCGCATGCGGATAGGCTGTGGCCAACTCGGCATAGCAAAGCGCCCCGATCAGTGAGACCACCCCACCCAGCAGCCAGGCGCCAAACATCCACCATACGTCACCCGTTATGCTCGCCACAATCGCCGGTGTCTTGAAAATCCCCGCACCAATAACAATGCCGACAATCAGTGAAACGGCCTCGCGCAATCCCAGAATTCGCCGGGGTGACCCTGCGTCGATCTCTGGCTTGGAGCTTTCATTGGCAGCGGAAATAGGCATACAGGCGGCTCGGAGATGGCATTGACAAAAACACTCCAACTATACGAAAAAACGCATCATCCATCTATTTCGCATCTTTGGGAGAACGCCATTGTATAACAATCGCTTCAGAGTTTTGGGCCGCCTTTTCCGCGCCAGCCGTTCTGAGCATGAACGCACAAAACGAGCGCCCATGATGTCGCACGCCTTTTTGAGTTTGTGCCGCTCTCCGCTCCGGAATAATTTACATCAGGTCTGCTCCGGGGGCTTCATCGGCTTTTTTGCGACCATCCCGATCACCGACGAAAGTCCCTGGTGACCCGGCCCGGCATCCAGTGCGATGTCCGAATCGACTATCTCCAGGATATCCAGTGTATTGAAGGCCTCTCGCAGCATCGCTTCAGAGTAAAGCTGCCGGGCATCGGACGGCCCGCCGGTGCCGTATTCAAGCTGCCTTTCGCTGTAACCTGTTAAAAGGAGAATGCCGCCTGGCTTCAATGCATCGATGGAGCGCGCAAAAAGGCGGCTCCGCATGTCAGGCGCAGCACAGTTCAAAAAGACAAGGATAACGGCATCGTGGCTGGCTATCTGCCAGTCCCACGCATCAAGGGAGGAAATGGCATAATTCACCTGTACGCCCCTTTTTTCCGCGAGCTTTTCCGCTTTTTTTGCGGCAATCGGCGAAATGTCAAAGGCATCCGCCACAAGACCCCTTTCGGCACACCAGACACTGTTTCGCCCCTCGCCATCAGCCGGCAACAGGACACGCATGCCCGGCTTTAACCATTCGGCCTTTGATGCCAGCCAGGTATTGGGGCCCGTGCCAAAAAAATAGTCCTCCTCACCATAGTAGGTATCCCATGTCTTTCGTTCCTGTGCCTCTGATCCTGTCATGTGCCTTATCTCCATTCCAATACGCGGATAAAAAAACAGTCCTGAATTGTAATAGTTTTCAAAAAAAACGTCAGGGCAGCACTTTCAAAACCGGAGCACAAAGCAAAGACGAATGCATTAGCGGGACATTACCCCGGCCATTAAGAAAAAAATATCCGCTGTATAACCTGTGCGGATTACAATAGGCGCATGAAACACACGCACCACACAATACAATGGGGGTATAAATGAGCAACTGGGATTTATGCTTTTACTGCAAAATAAAAGAATGTTTACTGGAAGAGTGCCCAAGCCGGGACAGAAGGAAATACGAAATGCCTTCCAGCAAGCCAAAGCCCCAAACACCGGATGATTCCCGTATACAACGCCCTCAAAGCCCATTGCGTGAGGCCTGAGCGACTGCTTTATCCTCTCGCTTTCCCGTGGCATCAGCCTCTCATAAAAACGTGAGGGGCTTTTTGTTTGGCGAAATGAATCCCGACTTCCATTTACCAATCGCCATCAAACAAAAACCCCGCTAAAACGCAGTATTTTAGCGGGGTTTCCGAGTCCTGCCGGATTTCTCCGGACGTTAACCTGGCGATGGGCAGAATCGACAATCGGCTTATTTGCTTGCTTTACTGGATATTGGCGCTGAATGTATAGTCAAAAGTATAGACAATTTCAAATGTGCCAGTTATTTTTTACCTCCAAAGAGGATGTTCTTGCCAGTGATTCGGCAACCCCATACTTGAGAAGTTAATTCCCTTACCCTCAAACTCCTGAAACAACGCTTCCACTCGATTTTTCCACTTGGATGTTTTTGCGACATTTTTCATAATGGTTCGACAAATCATAAGGGAAATACCCGTCCGGTTTTGTACGAATGAAAAGCTTTCATGGTTCCTGTCATTTATCCACTTATTCGCTTTTTCGGAATATTGCATTCTCCACGCCCGCTCCATGTGAGGCAGACGAGGTGCTACTCCCCATACGTTATTCCACACACGAGCATGATGTGCACACGCATTTCGGACAACCCGCAAATGCTGCCACCATGAATTAAGAACGGCAAACGGAATTGCCAAATCACGGCACACGGCATCTTGGACCCTTTTAGGCGATGCTCGCAGCAACTCCAACAACACACCAATATCCATTAGTCCAACAGCCATCCAGACAGGAAGCAAATCTCCTTGATATTTCTTTGAGAAGTGGTCAACGAATGTGTATTGCTTCTTAAAGCTTTCGTTTATTTTTACTTTATCAAGAGAGTCCGGAGTAAGGTTATTCGGATAACCAAATGGCCCAAAAACTTCAGCATGGCGATATGACAGACTGGAGCGAAGGGCAATTTCAATCCTTTCAATGGCGTCAAAAAGCAAAAGCCGGAGACGGCGATCAAAAACATAGTGATCCCAAATTAAGGATATTGACGTTCCAGGCTGTAATTGATCCGCCCTTTGTCCCGCTTCAGCCCATTCTCTATATGGGTACCAATATGCGCTCAAGCGATAATAACCAACCGATGCCAAGCGTTTTTTTATTTCGTTGCGATCTCCGGCAAGACCTCGACGGATAAGCAAATCAGCTTGCTGATCGATGGTAAGAGCTGGTTTAGAGTAGGGAATGAGGGGCATATAAAAGAAAATCTCTCCTTATTCGCGTCACTATCCGATCAACAGATCAATAGGCTAAGCGGGAGAGATATGATGAGTACATATTAGCATAGCCTAACAAATTTAATCAAATAACTTTTCGTTATTTATGTTAACAATCAATATTATAAACCAACAAATTTAAAGCAAATTGCATAAATTTTAAGCATGTAATGCTTACTTGGAAGTCACTCCTTGCTAGGCCATTTGTTTCCCCTCCATCTGGCATTTGGTGTCACCTGGCACAATTAATATTTATAACTGCGCTAGGTGACACCGTGCTCCCCACTTGCCGCTTAAATCCCTATCCTGCCCCTTTTTAAATAACAACATAAAACCACTGATGTGAGATTAAGAAGGTGTAAAACTTTTGCTCATTTCTCTTCTGAATTTTTCGCATTCTTCTTTTGCTGTATTAAGAAAAGATTGAGCACGAACCATATCCCGCATTAGGGGTTCGAGGTCAAGCCTCAGCCTTTCTTCATTTCCATAAATATATGAATTACTTGCAATTTGCTCAAATCGGTTAACCCAAGGATTGATTGCCTCTGCGACAAATGCAAGGTAACTCGCGCAATTATTTGGCAATATGATTAGAGGTCTGACCTCCTCCATATTCCAGATAACCATCCCCCTCAATTTTTCAGCAGAATATATGTAAGGTTGGTTGTTGTCTATGTAGAGCCTATATACCCCAGAAAGGGAATCAAGAAGCCCCTGTATTTCTGCATTGACGACGTCAATTCTTGCTCCAATAGCATAGGCTGCAATGTTTGCGTTTTGCCGAGCAACATAATCCCTCCACGCCTTATCATCATTCCGGCTTTCCTTTTCGTCTCGCGCAATCTTGGTCGCCCACCAAAATGCAAGTATTACCCCTATTGCCTGCACCCAAGAGCCAACTTGAGAGGACCCAAATGCCTTTACAGCAATAGCAATCTGTGGCGATATCGCAGGGCCAAGAGATGCAACAGGAACCATTCCTTTTTTATCGATAAACAGACCCGCCCAAATAGAA
>JAJDFZ010000080.1 GCA_030269625.1 Oxalobacter sp. OttesenSCG-928-P03
GTAGCGAACCCTTGACAAGCGAAAGGCGTAGTACGCTATCGGTTGGGGTGCAGTAAATGACGCAACGCGAATGCCTGCACCCCTGCCATGTGGCGAACACCGCCGGAGGCATCCCTGCTTGCAAAAGAAGTTTAGAATGCTAGCTAAACGTATACCATTGAAACTGACACATGATGAATAGGTGGAAAAAATGATGTCGAATCCAAACGTAAAGGCAGAAGTCGAAGATCTTGAAAGAGATTGGGATGCCATGACTCGAGAAGGTATTGCTGATGCAGAGGCAGGAAACCGTATCAGTACAGAGGAAATGCTTGCGTTTGTTGATAGCCTTTCTGAAGGTCACGCGGGAGGCAAATAAAGCCAGTCTTTTCTTTATAAAAGCCTGCCTGTCAAAACCATGAATGAGTTTTCTTTACCCAACACTCCCAATGTCAGAAAAACAAAAACGCCAGAATGCCGTTGATTTTGCCCGTGGCAGCGTTCGTTACGAAGGCTTCGTTCTTTGTCCAGAAACAGAGTTGCTTTTCCAACAATATATCAACGAAGAAATCGCCAACCATAAACTGAATGCCCTCATTATCGACTTGGCTACGAACGCCAGTACAAAAATAGATGAGGGGGCGCTTGCTGCCAATCGAATCCGGGAACTCGCAGAAAACCCCATACAAGGAAATTTCGACGAAGCCCACCTTTGTGAAACCCACTGGCGCATTTTTCAGGACATGCCTCACCATAAGCCGGGACAATACCGCCCCCCTGAACCAGAGGGCATGATCAGGTACAAGAATCGCGCTTTAGAAGATGGAACTATGCCCTACCACGTCTGGTATGCCACCCGCAATGAAATCGACAGTTCACTCGCAAAAACTTTAAGTACTTTCTCCAGCATCAAAGAGCTGACAGAACTCGACAAAGAGCAGTTTGCCGAAGAACTTGCCAAATTGTATGCCGCCCTGGATTACTACCACCCCTTCAGCGAAGGCAACAGCCGAACACTACGCAGCTTTACACAACAACTGGCAATGGCCGCTGGATTCGATCTGGACTGGAACGCAAAAGACGCCAACAGAAAATTGCGTGATGAACTGTATGTTGCCCGTGACAGGGAGGTAACGGAAAAACGTTTCCCCGGCCTTCGCAATGGTGATTTTTCCGAAGATACACAGCGCACTTTCATGATGCTCTACAAGCAAAAGAGAGAGGTACGCTCACTACAGCAAATCATTGCTGATGCTACGCGCAAAATAAGCAGTTGATTGCTCGGTAATGCTTGTCGAACCATACTTCGGCATCCTCAATCAAATGGTAATATAATTTACATGTGTAACCATATGGGTTACACTTCTCTTATGATAAAAAGTTTTGAACATAAAGGACTTGAAGATTTCTTTTACGATGAAACTACAAAAGGAATCCAAGCTAGCCATGCTGACCGGCTCCGTTTGAGACTTGACCGGCTTCACAATGCACAAACCGTAGAGGATATGAATGTGGCCGGTTTCAGTCTCCATAAACTGAAAGGGAAACTCAAAGAACATTGGTCTGTCAGAGTATCCGGCAACTGGCGGCTGACATTCCAGTTTAAAGATGGTCATGCCTATGTTGTTGACTATCAGGATTACCATTAGGAGTATTGTTATGGTACGAAAAATGACACGTAAACCAACTCATCCAGGTGAGTTGTTAAAAGTAGATTATTTGGAACCGTTGAATCTGACGGTAACGGAACTTGCCAAACGTCTTGGCGTTTCCAGAAAAACGCTTTCCAGCATCATTAATGAAAGGGCAGGTATCACACCTGAAATGGCCTTGCGGCTTTCTCGTGCATTTTCAACCAGTGCGGAATTGTGGCTCAATATGCAAAAAAGCTATGATCTCTGGATCGCCGAACATGAAAGCACAGAATGGCAAAATGTAGCCCCTATTTCAATGATAGGGCAGCTAGCTTGACGTCTTCACAGTCAATGCTTGAGTACAAGGTGGAGTTGTGAAACGGAGTTCGTTTATATCAATTAGAAATGGCGCGATTGCAACAGTAATAGGTGGACTTGTTCTTGGGGCAATTCCAAAGACCAGGGAATATATATTTATTTTTTTTGAATGGTTATGGGAAGCTATGGTAATCCCTCCTTTTTCAGATTGCGTCAGAAGTAGAGGGTAGCCCCAGCTTATAGCTTGGCGGGATGCCGCCGATAGCCATATTGGGCCGTTCGTTATTGTAAAACCACATCCACTGTGTCGCATAGACCTGAATGTCTTGCAGACTGTCAAAGACGTATTGGTTCAACCATTCCCGTACCGTGCGATTGTATCGTTCGATATAGGCATTTTGCTGAGGACACCCCGGCTGGATATGCTCAATTTTGATATGGTGTTTTTCAGCCCATGCGAGAAATGCGTGGCTGATGTATTCCGGGCCGTTGTCACAACGCAGGACGCAGGGCTTTCCCCGCCACTCCATAATTTGCTCCAGTGAACGAATAACCCGTTGTGACGGCAAAGAGAAATCAATCTCAATGCCCAGGCTTTCCCGGTTATAGTCATCCATGATGTTCAAAAGTCGTATGCTGCGCCCGGTGGATAACTGATCCTGCATAAAATCCATGGACCACACATGGTTGACTTGCTCCGGCTGAGCCAGAGGCTCCGGCTTTTCCCGTACGATCCGCTTTTTGGGCCTGTCAGTTCCAACTGCCGGTAAATGCGGTAAACACGCTTGTGGTTCCAGGTAAAGCCTTTGACGTTTCTCAGATATAAAAAACATAAGGCGAATCAACCAGTCTGCGATCTGTTCGTTTTCTGCTGAATGCTTTGATTCATAGCGATAACTGCTTTGGCTGATGCCAAAGGTATGA
>JAJDFZ010000081.1 GCA_030269625.1 Oxalobacter sp. OttesenSCG-928-P03
AAAATCGAAATCAGTGACTCTGAAGTAGACCACCTTCTGGGTATTCAGCAAACCAACCCGGCCACGGCAGAAGCGGCACAGTCCGGGCAGGAAATCCGGCTCGCCCATATTCTGATCCGCATCCCGGAAAATGCTTCCCCGGAACAGATCGCCGGTCGCAGGGACCGTGCAGAACATGTGCTCCAGAGCCTCCAGGCTGGCGGCAATTTCCAGCAAAATGCCGCAACCTACTCCGATGGTGATGAAGGATTGAATGGCGGAGACATGGGCTGGCGCAGTGCAGACCGGCTTCCCTCACTTTTTGTTGAAGCCACGGCCAACCTGAAGACTGGTGAAATTACCGGCATCCTGAAAAGCGCTAACGGCTTTCATATCCTGAAAGTTCTTGACAGGCGCCAGGCACAACAGGCTGCCGCGCCGCCCACACGCAGCGCGCCTGATTTACCCATGGCCGGAGCGGTTCAGCAAATTCATGCACGGCACATTCTGATCAAGGTAAACCAGCTTGTTTCTGCCGATGAAGCCCGGCGCAAACTGCTTGAACTCAAGGAGCGCCTGGTCAATAAAGCGGCAACCTTTGAAGAACTGGCCCGCCTGTACTCTAACGACACATCCGCCTCACGGGGCGGTGATCTGGGTTGGATCTATCCGGGTGATACGGTTCCTGAATTTGAAAAAGCCCTGATGTCATTGCAACTGGGCGAAATCAGCGATCCGATCGAAACACAGTTTGGCTTTCACCTGATTGAGGTCATTGAGCGCAAAACAGAAGATGCCTCCATGGAAAGAAAACGGATTGCGGCCAAACAGGCGCTGCGGGAACGCAAAATTGAAGAAGCCACCCAGGAATGGCTGCGGCAGTTGCGCGATCGCGCTTATGTGGAATACCGGCTGGAAGAAGAATAAATACTGGAATCACGCGGATGCCATCTCTGCCAGTTATTGCCATTACCCTGGGCGAGCCCGCCGGTATCGGACCGGAAATTGCTCTCTTTGCAGCATGGAAGCTGCGGCATGAGGCACGTCCGGTTTTGATCGGGGACTACAATTTCCTGAAAAAACTGGCTGCCGCCATTAACCCTGAAATCCGCCTGCTGAGAGTCGCCAAAGAGAGACTTGCGGATATCCGCTCACTCGTCAGCACCGAGAGTCTCGCCGTCATGGATTGCCCGCTCTCCCGTGGCATAACACCTGGACTGCCGGATGAGGCCAATGCAACAGCCATTCTGAATGGACTGGATCTTGCCATACAAGGCGCAACAGAAAAATATTTTGATGCGATTGCAACCGCACCCATACAAAAAAGCAGCATCAATGCTGCCGGCATCCCTTTCACCGGACACACGGAATACCTGGCCGACAAAATGCAGGCGGACCAGGTTGTCATGCTCCTGTCAGGACGAGTTACATCACCGCCAGACACCCCATCGCAATTGCTCCGGGTGGCACTGGCAACCACGCACCTTCCCTTAAAACAGGTGTCTGATGCCATCAGCCAGGCCTCTCTGATGCAGACCATCCGTATCCTGCATGGGGCACTTCAGAACCAGTTCGGCATTGCCCGTCCCTGCATTCTGGTCAGCGGACTGAATCCGCATGCCGGCGAAAACGGCTATCTCGGAAGAGAAGAAATCGATACCATCATGCCAGTCATCCAATCCGCCCGCCAAAACGGCATGCAGGTGGAAGGACCCTTTCCTGCAGACACCCTGTTTTTGCCGCATCATCTCAACCGTGCGGACTGTTTTCTGGTGATGTACCATGACCAGGGGCTGCCGGTACTGAAATACGCTACTTTCGGACAAGGCGTCAATATCACCCTGGGCCTGCCTGTCATCCGCACATCAGTGGATCACGGCACCGCCCTTGATATTGCAAAAAAAGGCACGGGTCTGGCCGATTGCGGCAGCATGATCGAAGCAATCAGAATCGCTGCCGAAATGGCATCCCGAAAGCGCGCAGTTTAAATACCGGCAAAAAATGAAACACACACCCAGAAAACGCTTCGGCCAGAACTTCCTGAAGGATCAATCTGTTATCGAAGCAATCATCATGGCGATTGCCCCCGGAAAAACGGACCTGGTTGTGGAAATCGGCCCGGGAACCGGTGCCCTGACGCAGTTGCTCCTGCGTACGTTACCCCGGCTTCACGTTATCGAACTTGATCGTGACCTGGTTGAGAAACTGGAAAAAGCCTACCCTGCCGATAAGCTGATCATTCACCAGGGTGATGTACTGCAATTTGACTTTACAAAAATAGTCGCCCGCACTGATCAGAAACTGCGTATCGTGGGCAATCTTCCGTACAACATCTCCACCCCCCTTCTTTTTCACCTGATGCCATTGGCAAAGCAGGTTCACGATCAGCATTTCATGCTGCAAAAAGAAGTCGTTGAACGCATGGTAGCTGAGCCGGGAAGCAAGGCCTATGGCCGCCTGTCTGTCATGCTGCAATGGCAGTATCACATGGATATGCTGTTTATCGTACCGCCGACCGCTTTCATACCCCAACCCAAAGTGGATTCTGCCATTGTGCGCATGATTCCTCGTCCGCAGCCGGAAAAATGTGATGCAAAAAAACTGGAAAAGACGGTTACCCAGGCCTTTTCGCAACGCAGGAAAATCCTGCGCAACACGCTGGCACCGCTCTTTAGTGAAAATGACCTGATTGATGCCGGCATTGATCCTGCCAGACGCCCCGAAGAAATTCCGGTTGAGCAATTTATTTCGCTGGCCAATCGTCTACCCTGACACCTTGTTGAAAACCCCGGCA
>JAJDFZ010000082.1 GCA_030269625.1 Oxalobacter sp. OttesenSCG-928-P03
CCATGGTTTGTCCGAGGGGGGAAAAAAGAGCGATTTTCGTGGCATGGCGATTCTGTTTCCAGGTGAATCTGCCGTGCATGGATTCGGCCCTGTCATTGTGCGAGAGGGTGTAATTCATGGAAACGCGCCCGGAAAGTTCGGCGGTTTCGCTGCATTTCCTGGCCGTGCGGGGGAGCAGATCATGGTCATTTTTTACGTCCGGAACGGTTTCACAGGCAGCCAGCAGGGCAAAAGAAAGGAGCAGGAACAGGTGGCGTGCAGACAATAGTGGAGAGCTTTTCTTCATGCGTGAGCGAAATTCCAGGATGGTCGTCAATACGGATGAGGTTGATTCAATACCGGACAGCGCCATACACTACTGCTTTGTTCTATATGACCCGTCATCACGACAATGAAAATATCAGGTTTTGACCGTTTATGAAACTGTCTGGAAAAAAACAGGGACACAAAGCCGCCAGGAAGCCGCCGGATTTTGATTTTTCCGGGATGCTGGTTGCATGGCAGAAACGGCATGGCCGTCATGCCCTTCCATGGCAGCAGACACGTGATGCCTACCGCATCTGGCTGTCTGAAATCATGCTTCAGCAGACACAGGTGACAACAGTTATTCCCTATTACGCGCGTTTTCTGTCGCGCTTCCCGGATGTAACGGCGCTTTCAACGGCATCGCAGGACGTCGTGATGGCTGAATGGAGCGGGCTGGGTTACTATTCCCGCGCCCGCAACCTGCATCGTTGTGCCCAGTTGGTTGTTTCGGAGTATGGCGGGCATTTTCCATCTGATCCCGCGCTGCTTGAAAAGCTTCCAGGTATCGGCCGCTCAACGGCTGCGGCGATTTCTGTTTTTTCCAGTGGGGCGCGGGCGGCCATTCTGGATGGCAATGTGATCAGGGTGCTTTCCCGTGTATTCGGCATTGCCGAATATGCCGGCAGCAAAAAGGTCAGGGATGCATTATGGCAACTGGCAGAATCCCTGTTGCCCGAAAAAGAACTGGAAGCATATACGCAGGGGCTGATGGATCTGGGTGCCACGGTATGTGTCCGGAGCCGTCCGTCATGTCCGCTTTGCCCTTTTTCTTCATATTGTGTTGCTTTCCGGGAGAACAGGATAAAGGAACTGCCGGCAAGGAAGCCGTCGAAGGCGTTGCCTCAGCGGCAGGTATGACACCGGGTATCATCTACGGGGGAACCAGCGAACCCATGCCAATCAAGCTGGACCACAATGCGCTTTACCATGCCTTGAGAAGGGAAGCTTTTCACTCTTCCATCCTGGACATGGAAATTGAAGGCAAAATCGAAAAAGTCCTGCTGCGTGACTACCAGATGCATGCATACAAGCAAATCGTGATGCACATCGATTTCCAGCGCGTCAGTGCCGACCAGCCGATTCATGTCAAAGTGCCGCTGCACTTTTTGAATGAAGATACCTCTGTTGCTGTCAAACAGTCAGGCGGTACCATTCATCACACGGTTACCGAGCTGGATGTCTCCTGCCTGCCGGGCGATCTGCCGGAATTCATCGAAGTTGATCTGGCCAGGCTGGAGGTGGGCCAGACCATCCACCTGTCAGACCTGAAACTGCCTAAAGGGGTTTCCGCCACCAGCAACGATACCAGCATGGCTATCGTGACTGCCAGCGCACCCAATGCAGCATCGGATGATGCGGACGCTGCGCCATCAGAAGAGCCCAAGGCCAGCGAATAAAAACCTGAGCACTTCAGCAAAAAAGCCCCGCCAGATATTCTGCCGGGGCTTTTCTGTCTGCCTGTGATAATCAGCGGGCGGTATGCAGGTCTTTCATTGCCACATCAAACCTCCCCTCACAAAGCAGGGGAATCACTTCAAGCCCCCGCTCAATCGATTCGTTGATCAGGCTCTGTTCCTCATTGCCCGGGCGCTGCAGGACATAATCAATCACCGCCATTTTGGGATTGGTTGCCCGGGGGTGACCGATACCCAGCCGCAAACGCCAGAAATCCTGTGACCCCATCGCCGAGACAATATCATTGAGTCCGCGATGTCCCCCCGTAGATCCTCCTTTTTTCAGGCGGGCGACGCCCGGAAGAATATCCAGCTCATCATGCACCACAAGGATTTCTTCCACGGTAATCCGGTAAAAACGCGCAAGCGCGCCAACCGCCCGGCCGGAAAGATTCATGAAGGTCTGCGGCTCCATCAGCCAGACATCCTGTCCGCCGATTCTGGCCCGGCCGGCAAGCGACTGGAAACGGGATTCCTTTTTGAGCGACGGCGCATTTACCCTGTGGAGGAGATTATCAATAAACCAGAATCCCGCATTATGACGGGTCTGCTCATATTCAGGGCCGGGATTGCCCAGACCGACAATAAGACGAATAGACATAATTGAATCGAGATAAATCCGGCAGACGGCAGGATCAGTTCAGCATGCTGCCATCCGGTACAGGGCTTTTCCTTGCTTGAACAAAAATCCACGGTTTAACGACAACGGTCCACAAATCCGCATCTGCTTCAAACCAGGCCTGGGCCTGGGCATCGGTAACCTTTTCGATCTGCTTTTGCTCAAGCAGCCGGGATATCCCCGCTGTATCATCAGCCGCCACCATGACAGCAACGCTGACCATGTCCAGCCCATCTCCAATGGCAATAATATGACCTGAAGCAAAATAGCGCTGCAATTCGCGCCATGGCATCTGCGCCGTTTCCATATTCAGTTTG
>JAJDFZ010000083.1 GCA_030269625.1 Oxalobacter sp. OttesenSCG-928-P03
CCTGATACACGGGCAAACCGAATGGATTACCGAAGATACGGATGAAGTGCTTCAGGAAATTCTGCAAAAAGGGGGGCAGCCGATTCAGGTGATAGAAGGCCCGTTGATGGACGGCATGAACGCTGTTGGCGATCTTTTCGGGCAAGGCAAAATGTTTCTCCCCCAGGTGGTCAAGTCAGCCCGGGTCATGAAAGAGGCTGTCGCGCATCTGGTCCCCTATATTGAGGAAGAAAAGCGGCGCTCGGGAGACGCGACCTCAAAAGGCAAAATCCTGATCGCCACGGTAAAGGGTGATGTCCATGACATTGGCAAAAACATTGTTGCCGTTGTCCTGCAGTGCAACAATTTTGACGTGGAAAATATGGGCGTTATGGTGCCCTGCGCTGAAATCCTGGCAAAAGCCAAAGAAGTCCAGGCCGATATCATCGGTCTTTCCGGCCTTATTACGCCATCGCTGGATGAAATGACTTATGTCGCCAGCGAAATGCAGCGGGATGAATATTTCCGTTCACGCAAAATACCGCTTCTGATCGGTGGCGCCACCACCAGCCGGGTTCATACCGCTGTCAAAATTGCCCTGAACTATGACGGGCCGGTGATTTATGTGCCGGATGCATCCCGTACCGTGACGGTCGCACAGGCGCTTTTGAGTGCCGAGACAAAAGACGCCTATCTCCAGGAACTGAGAATGGACTACGATCGTGTCCGGCGCCTGCATGCAGAGAAAAAGCCGCTCGACATGATTTCGATCGACGCCGCACGAGCCAACAAGGCCCGCCTTGCCTTTGAAGGAAAATCGGCACCGGTTCGGCCGCGGTATATTGGTCAGCGCTTGCTGAAAAATGTCGATCTGGCGACTATTGCCGAATACATTGACTGGGGGCCGTTTTTCCATGTGTGGGACCTGCGTGGTGCCTATCCGGCTATTCTCAATGACCCGGTACATGGCGAAACCGCAAGCAAGGTTCATGCCGATGCCCAGGCCATGCTGCAAAAGCTGATTGAAGGCCAGTGGCTGACAGCACACGCCTCTTTGGCCCTGATGCCGGCAAACACGGTCAATCACGACGACATCGAAATCTATACCGACGACTCCCGTACAGAGGTTGCTTTTACGTATTATGGTGTCCGGCAACAAACCGAGCGCCCCATCATTGATGGCGTACAGCGCCCGAACCAGTGTCTGGCCGACTTTATCGCCCCCAAAGACAGCGGTATTGCAGACTATATCGGCCTTTTTGCCGTCACGGCCGGGCTCGGTATTGAAAAACAGCTGGAACGATTTGAGCAGGCGCTGGATGACTACAGCAGCATTATGCTGAAAGCCCTGTCCGACCGCCTTGTTGAAGCGCTTGCAGAATACCTGCATGAGCTGGTCAGAAAAGATCTCTGGGGCTATGCCCCCGACGAACAGCTCTCTCAGGAAGAGCTCCAGCGTGAGGCGTATCAGGGAATCCGGCCAGCGCCCGGCTACCCGGCCTGTCCGGAACATACGGTCAAAACCGATATTTTCCGGATACTCAAATGTGACCAGAGTGGCATGTCGCTGACAGAATCCTATGCCATGCTGCCCGCATCCTCCATTTCAGGCTTTTACTTTGCCCACCCGGATGCGCATTATTTCAGTGTTGGCAGGATTGACAGTGACCAGGCTATCGATATGGCTGAGCGCCGGGGCGTCGGTGTCGAGGAAGTCGCTGTCTGGCTGGCCCCTGTGCTCTGACCGGCGCGGCCGGCTTCCGGCTCATTCCAATCCCATCTCATTATGGCGGCAATCATGAAAAATGCAATTTATTACACCATCACTCCCAATGACCCGGCCGCCCATCTCTTTAAAGTCACCGTAACCGTTCCGTCACCTGATCCGGCCGGGCAGCTTTTTGCGCTTCCGGCATGGATTCCCGGCAGCTACATGATCCGGGAGTTTGCCCGGAACATTGTTGAAATCCGGGCTAAAAGCGGAAATGAGAACATCCTGCTGGAGAAGCAGGACAAGCATACCTGGCTGGCGTCCCCCTGCCATGAACCACTGACACTTGAATACGATGTCTATGCATGGGACCTCTCTGTGCGTACCGGCCATCTGGATCAGACCCACGCTTTTTTCAACGGTACCAGCGTCTATCTGCGGGTTATCGGACAGGAGCATCTTCCGCATATTGTTGATATCCGGCCTCCCGCTGATCCCGCCTGCGCCAACTGGCGTGTGGCAACATCCCTTCCCGAACTGGATGCAACGCGTCACGCATTCGGCACCTATATCGCAGGCAATTATGACGAACTGATCGATCACCCGGTCGAAATGGGCACTTTTGCACTGGCCGTATTTGAAGCTTTTGGCGTTCCGCATGAAATCGCGATAACAGGGCGTGTTCCCAATCTGGATATGGACCGGCTTGTTTCTGACCTGACCCGCATTTGTGAAACCCAGATCCGCTTTTTTGAACCGGAAACCAGAAAACCGCCCATGGATCGCTATGTTTTTCTTGTCATGGCGATCGGTAACGGGTATGGCGGTCTTGAGCACCGGGCATCAACAGCCCTCTTGTGCTCCCGTAGCGACCTGCCGGCAAAACCCTCGACTTCTGATAGTACGGCTCCGCAGACAGAGGGGTACCAGAATTTCCTGGGGCTGTGCA
>JAJDFZ010000084.1 GCA_030269625.1 Oxalobacter sp. OttesenSCG-928-P03
AAATCATGCGTGATATCCAGAGCGAGGCAAAGCGTTTCAGCCCAAGAGAATTTCGCATTCTGGCATCCCAGGTCGTCATCGACATGTTTCTGGAAGAAGAGTCCCAGTATCTCGCAACATTGGGCGACACCATTGGAAAGCCTATCTCCCTGCAGGTGGAAAGCACTTTTTTGCAGGATCAGTATGACGTTATCCTGATGTAGTCTTCAGGACAATACCCTATTGTCCGTCTTTGGAAAGATACAAGCGCCTTTTCGTCAGGCCGGTGTGATAAAACTCGGCGGCGGCACGCCCCCGCAAAAGCAGCTCTTCAGGCACTTCGGTCAGCTTCTCGGACGTCTTCCTGACATAGGCAACGGGATTTTCGCCGTTTTTCGCTTCAAATATCACCTTGTCGCCTGTCACGCTGTATAAACCGGCGCTGGTTCTGATGGCAACTGTCCGCAGGCCGGGCTTAAATACCGACCTGCCGAGCGGAATCAGCTTATCTGAAGAAAACCCCAGAAAGTCGATCACGGAAGGCAGGATATCAATCTGCTGTACAGGCTGGGCGGTATCTACCCGGGGCAACCTGATGGATGGATGATAATAGATAACCGGTATCCGCCAGGCTCCCAGCGGGTCATGCTTGTAAGCATCCAGATGCAGTGTCGTGCCATGATCGGCCGTAATGATGAAGAGTGTATCTTTGAACCATGGCTTGTTTTGGGCTGTCTCAAAAAAACGGCGCAAGGCAAGGTCGGCATAAGCCTGTGAGCGCAGTACGGGAATAGGCCCTTCAGGCAGCTTTCCCTTGTATGCATCCGGCACATTGAAAGGAAAATGCGCCGTCAGGGAAAAGACGCCAACAGCAAACGGCTTTCCTTCCTGATGCATTTCGTCAAGTTTGCCGGCCACGTATTGAAAATAAGGTTCATCAAAAACACCCCACGATGTATCCAGATCGGCAGGATCAGGGTAATCTTCCTTGGAAAAATGCTTCTGGAACCCTGCCCTGATGGCAAATTTATCCAGGAACATCGTTCCTTTTTTTCCGCCGTGAAAAAAAGCCGTTGAATAGCCATGTTCGGAAAGGATGTTTCCGAGTCCTTCAAATTCGGCATTGGCGTAAGGTGAAACCAGAAAAGGGTCTGTTCCCAGTGCCGGGATACCAGCCAGAACTGCCGGCACGCCTTCGATAGAACGGGTGGCATTGGCATACGCCTCATGGAAAAAGAGGGACTTTTCCGCCAGTTCGTCAATAAACGGGGTAAATCCTTTCTGGTTATTCACTCTGCCCATCTGATCCTGTGACAGGCTCTCCATCATGAAAATCACGACATTCTGCGGTTTTTCCGGCCTGTACCCATCCAGAACAGAGGGCGTATTTGCCGTGCCATTCAGATAGGGAAGCAGTTTTTGCGTATCGCCAAAATACGTTTTCTCGCTGATCGGCGTTGCGCGCAGTTCCTTGATAAAGGTAAAAGGAGTATTCAGCGCCCAGTTACCAAGCAACAGATCAGGGTAAGTATCCACAATCCTGAGCGGCTTTGAATTCTTAATGCCACCCCGAATACCAATAACCAGGCTGGCAACAATCAGCAGTAACGCACCAATCCAGTACAGTGAAAACCGTAGCGGATTTTCCGCACTTTCCCTTGTTGCTTTTCTCGCAATTTTCCGCAGACAGTATGCCCAGAGACAGACCAGGCATGAGCCTGCAATAATCAGAAACGCATAATTTTTCAGCAAATCAGAAAAAGTGAAATCCCCTTCCCTGAAAAGAAAAAGCGTACTGTACGTCATCCGGGATTTGACAAAACGGACCAGTTCAATATCGATCCACCCCATTGCAAAAAGCGGGGTTGCCGTTACAAAGAGAATGAATGTTGCAAAAAACCAGCGCCTTTTATCCAGTATCCTGGGTAAAGGGAGAATGACCAGAAGAGCCGGTATCACCATCAGGTGGGCCAGGGCTGAGGCATCAAAACGAAGTCCGAGCATGAATGCCTGCCGGATTTCTTTCCAGGCATAATCTGCAAAATCCGATCGATTCCACCAGAAATCAACCAGGCGCATCAATAAAAACATGGCCCATGTAACAACGGTTACAAGAGCAAGGCGATAAAGTCGCAAAACAAGCGGACGCTGCATGAAGCCGGACTCGTGGAAAAGAAACGATTATAACGCTATTCCCTGTTTAACCGCCCTTTCGCTGCAGGCGCATCTATCCAAAAAATCAAATAACCTACTCGTTTATAGTGATCTTTTGTTTTATCATGGCAGCTTCATCGCTTTATGGACAGCATCTCCATTCACCTTTTATCAACATGAATACACAAGCAAAAGTTACCGTCGTCGGCATGGGTTTTGTTGGATTATCCAACGCCATTCTTCTTGCCCAGAATCATGAAGTCGTCGTTCTGGACGTCATTCCGGAAAAAGTGGATATGCTCAACCAGCGGGAATCCCCCACCGTCGACGCGGAAATTGAGGAATATCTGAAAAACAGGGAACTCAACCTCCGCGCTACGCTTGACAAGGAAGATGCCTACCAAAATGCCGATTATGTGATCATTGCCACCCCGACAGACTATGATCCTGAAAACAACCATTTCGACACGCGCTCTGTCGAAAGTGTCATACGCGATGCCCTC
>JAJDFZ010000085.1 GCA_030269625.1 Oxalobacter sp. OttesenSCG-928-P03
GCACAAAAGAAAAGGTAATGGCCCGGGTCGCGGGACTGATGGCGGCAGGAAGGTTTGACACCCCTATCATCAATGAAAAAGGGAAAGTGACCGGTAAGCACCTTGTCGGCGGTAAAGATCGTAACAAGGACGCTATCGAAGCCCTGAAAGCCACCCTTGCTGCCGGGGGCAAAGACGGACAGAACCTCAACACGCTGGTCGAGACTATGACTCAGCGTATGTTGCAAGACAATTCCAGAAAGATGCTGCACTCCGCTGTCACCAAGATGACAGAGAGCGAGGCTGCAATGCAGTCCGCAATGGTTGAGTGGACCGAATCAGGCTACCTGAAACAGTCCTCCGGCATTCAATCCCTCATCAAACTCTTTGCCCAACAGAAAATCAGAATGGGTGAGGTTGGCGATGAAGAGACGAAGGCAATCGAGAGAGCAAGACAACTCGCTCTCGGGTACAAACATGCAGAAGACGCCATCAAAGAGCTTCTGAAGGCACAGGATGATGCAGACAAAGCCCGGATCGCTTCTATTGTCGATCCGAAAAAGCAGGCCCAGGCAGAGTATGACTTTGAGCTGAAAAACGTCAGGGAACAGTACGAGGCTCGCAAGAAAGGCATTCAAGAAGCTCTCTCTGTTGAAACCATCACTGGCGAACAGAGAAAGAATCTTATGGATGCGCAAAGGGCCAATGAAGAGGCTTTCACTGCAAGAAGCATGGAGCTGGCGACAAAGCGTGCCGAAGCCATGAAATCAGAGCTTGAGAGGCAGACTGAAGACTGGATGAACTTCAACAAGGAAATAGACGAAGCAGCAAAAGGATGGGCTGACGGATTCCTGGGCGAGTTCAACAAATTCCTCACAACCGGCAAAGCAGACTGGCGTCAGTTCCTGGTAGACATGCTCACAGAAATGTCCAGGATCAACCTTCAGAAGTCCTTCGGCGACCTGATTGCAGGCGGGTTCGGGGGCGTTGGTGACTATCTGAAAGATATCTTCGCTATGGGGCGTAACGGGGGCAAGAAAGGTGACGTTACAAGCACGATGACCAACACGGCCGCAGCAGCAGCCACAACGCACTCAGAAGCACTGGCGAAGGTTTTCGGGGACTTGACGATAAGTGGCGATCAAGTCACCAAGTCTTTGAATGACATGGGATCGGCGCAAGACGTTGTAAGCGGACTTCTGGATGGTACTGGCGGAATGCTCAACACCGCAGGACTCTCAACAGTCCAGATGGGCTTGTCTGCCGATGCAGCAACAACCGCGCTTCAGACCTTCGCAGCGGCAGCAACAGCAGCAGCAAGCCAAATGAACGCATCAGCAGCAGCAAGCTCTTCAAGCTCCTCTTCTGGTGGCATGTTCTCGTGGCTCGGGTCGCTGTTCCCATTCGCTGACGGGGGCATTATGACCTCCAAGGGAGCTATCCCGCTGAGAAAGTACGCGAAGGGCGGTATCGCAAACTCCCCGCAACTGGCGCTCTTTGGCGAAGGTGGAATGAATGAAGCCTTTGTCCCGCTGCCGGATGGAAGATCCATTCCCGTGACCTTCAAGGGCGACATGGGCAGCGCAGCACACTCCTCCCCTGTCACCATTGCCATCACAATCAATGAAGCGCAGGGCGGTGAAGAGCAGTCCTCTTCATCGGGCGGCTCGAACGAAGAAATGAAGATGTGGAAAAGCATGGCCAATAAGATCAAGGACGTGGTTCGGGAAGAGATTGTGAAGAATAAAGCGCCGGGCGGAATGCTTTACAACCGCTGATCAATTCGGTATCATTTGATAAGTAAGAGCTTATATATAAATATGAAAACATTCGATTGGTTTCCTGACATTGATGGTCAACAAGAAATCCGGCCATCCGTGAATGTCACGAAGTTTGGTGACGGGTACGAACATCGGGCGGCGGTAGGTATCAATACTCAGAAACGCAACTGGACGCTAACCTTTAACCGGTCACGGGAGGAAGTCAAAGAAATTGAGCAATTTCTGAGAGAGCATAACGCCGTGAGCGCCTTTACCTGGAGAACGCCACTTGGGGATAGTGGGCGATATGTATGCCGGTCATGGAAGGTTACATCCAAAAAGGGCATGTTGTCACTGAGCTGCACCTTTGAACAGGTCTTTGAATATTAATGAACATCAAAGCTGAAATCCAGTCACTCTCCCCTGCCGCGCTGGTAGAACTGTTTGAACTCGACCTCACTATGTTTAACAGTGGGGTTATGTACTTCCATGCCGGTTCAAACGAAGTGACAGGGGGTATTGTGTGGCAGGGCAAGACGTATCAGGCACTCCCGGTTGAGGCTGAGGGGTTTGAAATCACAACACAGGGCACCCTCCCCCGTCCAAAGCTGAAGGTAGCGAACATTCAGGGTCTGTTTTCATCTGCGATTGACGCGTTTGACGATCTGGTCGGGTGTAAGGTCACTCGCAGAAGAACCTTTGCCCGTTATCTGGATGCGGTGAATTTTCCAGACGGCAAGAACATGGAGGCCGATCCAAACCAGTTTCTGCCGGACGAGGTCTGGTACATCGAGCAGAAGACATCCGAAAACAGGTACATCATTGAGTGGGAGTT
>JAJDFZ010000086.1 GCA_030269625.1 Oxalobacter sp. OttesenSCG-928-P03
TTCCCGGCGCGTTGCCAGCAAGATGAAATCGCGGGCACTTGCACTGATGAGCAGATCGGGCTCATCGACATGCCAGCCAGCCACGAAACCGCCGCTGGTCCAGAGAAAATTGAAGTGCAACCCCATATCCGTGACGGAAAGGCGCAGCAGCTTGCCCGCGAGCATGGCCTGCATCTCCCGGGTAATGCTGTCTTTCAGAACCGGATTGATAGCCGAGGCAAACACAAGAGACCCGGGATACGACGGCATCCGGGAAACCACCTTGCCCAGCAATACAGGAACAACAAGCCGCTTCAGCATCATCCAGTTTCTCCTTTCAACCGGCATTTTCTCACAGAATATCGTGCCGGACGTATTCCATTCCCGGTTTTCCATACCAGTATCCGTTACACGGACCGGCAGGCATCACTTCTTCAAGCTGGTGTGCCGCTGCTGCCGGCGAGGTACTGCCGGACAACACATCCGCATACAGCCTGATAATGTCTGGCGTATGCTTCCACTGGGGACTAATACGGACGATATCCACACCCGTTTGCTGTAGCGCGGGCAGTTCGTGAAACAGGCAGTAAATCCGGTCAGATTGCGTCTGTATCCCGTTGATCACCAGAAAATCCTGCTGTTCCCGTGTCTGCAAAACGAGTCCGTCGGGATGTGCCAGGCAGTGAAACCGGCAATCATCCTTGGGCAGATTGTAGTGCCGGGCCGTAAAACAGCGCGCGGAAAAAGCCAGCGGCAGGCGGCCATAGCCGAACACTTCAACCTCAACACCTTCCGGGCAGGATGCCATCATACCGGCCAGGTCATCCCGGTTCATCTCCAGCGGCATAACCCAGCGCCTGGCGCCCATATCCGACAGCATCTTCAGTGCCGGGGGATTGTAAATATTCAGGTGAAGTCCCGCCACAAACGCGCTGCCATCGGCCAGGAGACGGACAGCTCCCATATCATTGGCCTCAACAGGAAAAACACCGTTCTGCGTTATCCGGCGCATGGTATTCAGATGCGTATCCGATTCCAGCAGTACCTGTGTGGAAAGAACCACTTCTTTGCCCGCATCATGTAAGCGGTTTCCGATATCTATCCAGTCGTCATGGCGAAGCTCATGGCGCTTGGCGCAGACGGTTTCTCCCAGGTAAACAATATCCACCGGCGTCTCCCGGACTGCATCGTAAAACGCGAAAACCGCCTCTTGGGGCCAGTAGTAGGGAATGGGAGCCAGTGCCAGTTTCAAGCGTCTTCTCCTGCCACGTTATTTCCATGCACGGTGGTATGCTCCCAGTGTGTGCTGCAGGCCCTCAGCCACCTTGCCCAACTCGGCTGTCCACGCCGGCCTGACTGCATAAACCGACGCCGTATCCATGCAGCGGTCAATCGCCTCACGCCAGACCCGGGTCACCTGCCCCGCGTAGGCAGGACTGCGCTGCCGCCCCTCGATCTTGATCGCCGCAACCCCCATTTCTTTCAATGCAGGCAAAATCGCAAGCGTATTCAGGCTGGCAGGTTCCTCAATGGCGTAATAGCATTCGCCATTGATTTCAAAACGCCCTTTGCACAATGTCGGATAGCTGGCATTTTCACCATCGGCATAGCGGTCGATCAAAACACCATTGAGCCTTGATTCCAGTCCCTGGTGCGTCGGCTGCCATCGCACCGCTTTTGCAGGCGAGCAAACACCGCTGTTGTTGGGCGCCTCTCCTGTCACATAAGACGAAAGCGCACAGCGTCCCTCTACCATGACACAAAGACTGCCAAACCCGAACACCTCGATTTCCACCTCCGTGTTTTTGACTACCTGGGCAACCTGCTCGACAGACAGCACCCTGGGCAAAACGACGCGGGTTATGCCAAAACGCTCGCGATAAAAATTGATCGCCTCGTAATTGGTGGCAGACCCCTGAACGGAAAGATGCAGGCGCAAATCCGGGTAAGTCGCGGCAGCATACTGCATGAGTGCCGGATCAGCGACAATCATGGCATCAATTCCGGCAGCAAAAGCCCGGTCCACCGCTTTTTTCCAGATATCCCACGTACCCGGCTTGGGGTAGGTATTCAGCGCTAAAAGCACCTTCCGGTTACGGTCATGCGCATAGCGGATGCCTTCGAAAAGTGTTTCCTCATCAAAATTCAGGCCGGCAAAATTGCGCGCATTCGTTGCATCACGAAAGCCGAGATAAACACAATCGGCGCCATTGTCGATGGATTGTTTCAGGGCCGGCAGCGACCCGGCAGGACAGACCAGTTCCATAATTAACTCACTGTAACAGCACGCCGGTTGAGTACGGTCAAACTGCTACACAAAAAAACAACAGCCATGATTATGACAGCTTAAACCGCCATGAAGAAGTCGGGCATATTATCTTCATACATTGGCAAGCTCATACATAAAGTGGCTATAATCTCAAGAGCACGCTTTTCAACGTGGTAAAACCAGGAACAAAAACATGCCTCTCA
>JAJDFZ010000087.1 GCA_030269625.1 Oxalobacter sp. OttesenSCG-928-P03
CAATCACTTGTCATGGCAATGGCAAAAGCCATCACCTTTTCGCCCTTCCGCCTGCGTTCTTTCACCGGCAGAACGGCAAAATCCTTTTCATTATTTCTTTTTCTTCGGCGCCAGCACCATCACCATCTGGCGGCCTTCCATCTTGGGAAACTGCTCTACCTGCCCGACTTCCTCCAGGTCAGCCTTCAAGCGTTCCAGCATGCGCATCCCGATATCCTGATGCGCCATTTCGCGTCCACGGAAGCGAAGCGTGATCTTGCACTTGTCGCCATCTTCCAGAAACCGGATCGCATTCCTGAGCTTGATATTGTAATCACCCTCGTCCGTTCCCGGGCGGAACTTGACTTCCTTGACGGAAATCACCTTCTGCTTCTGCCTGGCTTCGTGCGCCTTTTTCTGTTCCTGGTAACGGAACTTGCCATAGTCCATCAAGCGAACAACAGGAGGACTGGCATTGGGTGCAATCTCCACCAGATCCACGTCGGCTTCCTCTGAAAGCCGGAGCGCTTCGGCAAGACTGACAATCCCGACAGGCTCATTATCCACCCCGATCAGGCGAACTTCCTGGGCTGTAATCTCGCCATTAATGCGATGCGATTTTTCGGTAGCTATCTTCAGTTCCTCATTAAAAGTCAATCAACTGCCTGCCCGGACACAAAAACCCGAAGACAGGCTCAAAGCCCGGCTTCGGCTTATTTCCTGGCGGCGATCTCGTTTTTAAGCCGCTCTGCCAGCTCGGCAACAGGCATCACACCCAGATCAGCATTTCCTCTTGCCCGGACTGACACCGTATTGTCCTGCTTTTCCTTATCACCGACAACCAGAAGATAAGGAACACGATTGGTCGCGTGATCGCGTATTTTATAGGTAATTTTTTCATTGCGCAAATCTGTTTCGACCCGTAAACCCGCTTTTTTCAGCATTTCCACCACATTTTGCGCATAATCAGCCTGTCTTTCCGAAATATTCAGCACCATCGCATGCACCGGCGCCAGCCAGAGCGGCATCGCACCGGCATAATTTTCGATCAGGATACCGATAAACCGTTCGAGTGAACCGACGATGGCGCGATGAATCATCACCGGTATCTTGCGGGTGTTGTCCTCATCCACATATTCCGCGCCCAGGCGCTCCGGCATCGAAAAATCCACCTGGATCGTGCCGCACTGCCACATCCTGCCAATCGCATCTTTCAGCGTGTACTCAATCTTCGGCCCGTAAAAAGCCCCCTCGCCGGGCGAAATCTCATACTCGACGCCATCCTTTTCCAGCGAGGCAATCAGTGCCTGCTCCGCCTTGTCCCAGGATTCATCCGAACCGACCCGTTTTTCCGGGCGCGTTGCCACCTTGTAAATAATGTCCGTAAAACCGAAATCCGCATACACCTTCTTCAAAAGCGCCGTAAAGGCAACGCATTCATCCAGAATCTGGTCTTCCGTACAGAAAATATGGCCGTCATCCTGCGTAAACCCCCGTACCCGCATCAGGCCATGCAGCGCGCCTGACGGCTCGTTTCTGTGGCACGATCCGAACTCACCGTACCGCAAAGGCAGGTCACGGTACGAATGCAGCGTGGATTTGTAAATCTGCACATGGCCGGGACAGTTCATCGGCTTGACCGCATACGTGCGGTTTTCCGATTCTGTCGTGAACATGTTTTCCTTGTAGTTTTCCCAGTGGCCGGATTTTTCCCAAAGCGTGCGGTCCAGGATCATCGGCGCCCTTACCTCCTGAAAACCGTTATCCTCATAGACCTTGCGCAGGTACTGCTCGACCTGCTGCCAGATTCGCCAGCCTTTGGGATGCCAGAAAACCAGTCCCGGCGCTTCCTCCTGAAAGTGGAACAGATCCAGCTGACGGCCAAGGCGCCGGTGATCGCGCCTTTCCGCCTCTTCCAGCATGTGCAGATAGGCATCCTGGTCATCCTTTTTCGCCCAGGCCGTGCCATAAACCCGCTGCAGCATTTCATTATTCGAATCACCCCGCCAGTACGCCCCGGCAAGCCGCATCAGCTTGAAAACCCGGAGTTTGCCATTTGACGGCACATGCGGGCCCCGGCACAGATCCGTAAACTTCCCGCTGGTGTAAAGCGACACATCCTCGTTTTCCGGAATGGATGCAATAATTTCCGCCTTGTACTCCTCGCCAATCGACCGGAAATAAGCCACCGCTTCATCACGGGGCAGCACCTGGCGTGTCACCACCTCATCCTTTTTCGCCAGCTCGGCCATTTTCTTTTCAATGGCTTCCATGTCTTCCGGCGTAAACGGGCGCTTATAGGAAAAATCGTAGTAAAAACCGTTGTCAATCACCGGCCCGATCGTCACCTGCGCATCCGGAAAAAGCTCCTTGACCGCATAAGCCAGAAGATGGGCGGTGGAATGGCGGATAATATCCAGCCCCTCGGTATCGCGGTCTGTCACA
>JAJDFZ010000088.1 GCA_030269625.1 Oxalobacter sp. OttesenSCG-928-P03
AAAGGTGATCACTATGGAAATATTGAGCAAGATAAGAAGGATGCATTACCGGGATGGATTATCGTTTCGAGAAATAACAAAGCGCACGGGATTGTCGCGCAACACCATACGCAAATGGCTTCGTGAACCCCAAGCGGTTTCGGCGCCAAAATATGTCCGGAAGAAGACATTCAGCAAGCTTTCCCCGTTTCATGAAGAGATCCGTCAAGCACTTAATGCGGATTTGCGTCGTCCGAAGCAGCATCGCCGGACGGCTAAATTGCTTTTATCGCAAATCAGGGAGAAAGGATACACGGGCTGCTACAGTCAGCTCACGGCCTTTATCCGTGAGTGGAGGGGCAACAAGGGTCATAGCCAAAATGCCTTTGTTCCGTTGACCTTTGGCTTTGGTGAAGCCTTTCAGTTTGACTGGAGTGAAGAAGGTCTGGTGATAGGCGGGATATACCGCCGGATACAAGTATCGCACTTGAAGCTATGTGCCAGTCGTGCCTTCTGGCTGGTTGCGTATCCCAGCCAGGGTCATGAAATGCTGTTTGATGCCCATACCCGGTCATTTACGGCGCTTGGCGGCATTCCTCGTCGAGGCATCTATGACAACATGAAGACCGCTGTAGACCGGGTCAACAAAGGCAAAGGTCGCATCGTCAACGCCCGCTTCGCTGTCATGTGCGGTCACTATCTGTTTGATCCGGACTTTTGCAACGTGGCATCCGGCTGGGAGAAAGGCGTTGTTGAGAAACACGTTCAGGACAGTCGTCGCCGGATCTGGCAGGAAGCGCAACATCAAAAATTTGGCAGCTTCGCAGAACTCAACGCCTGGCTTGGGGATCGATGCAAGGCCTTGTGGCAGGAACTGCGTCATCCGGAATACAAGGCATTGAGTCTGGCTGAAGTGCTGGAGCAAGAGCAGGCCGAGATGATGCCAATGCCAGTGCCCTTTGATGGTTACATTGAGAAACTGGCACGGGTATCCAGCACCTGTCTGGTCACGCTCCATCGCAACCGATACTCCGTTCCCTGCGAACTGGTTGGAAAGATGGTCAGTACGCGACTTTATCCGGACAGGATAGTGATTGTTGAGAATGGCACCGTCATAGCCCGTCATGAACGTCTGTTTTACCGTGAGCAGGTCAGTTACGACTGGCAACATTACATCCCGCTCCTACAGAGAAAGCCAGGTGCCTTGCGCAACGGCGCCCCCTTTGCCGACATGCCAGAACCTCTCCTGCGCCTCAGGCATGGCTTGATGCACAGAGAAGGCGGAGACCGGGTGATGGCACAAGTCCTCAGTGCCATTGCAGCATCCGGATTGGAAGCCGTCCTTGTGGCGGTGGAACTGGCGCTGGAATCTGGTGTGACAAGCGCTGAACACATCCTCAACGTCATTGCACGACTCCGTGCTGATCCACGCCCACCCTGTGTGGAAACGAGCCTGCAACTCAAGGAAGCGCCACAGGCCAATACCGACCGGTATGACAGCTTGAGGCTGTCAGCCGTTTCCCCGGAGGCCCATCATGCGTGATATTACCGCAGAACTCAAAGCCTTGCGGCTCTTTGGTATGGCTTGTGCCTGGTCGGATCTGACAGCACATGGTACAGCGTCTCTGGATGCATCAAAATGGTTGATTGAGCACCTTGTACAGGCAGAAGGCACGGATCGGCATATGCGCTCAATAGCCAGTCAGATGAAAGCTGCCCGGTTTCCTGTTCATCGCGACCTGGCGGGCTTCGACTTTGCCAGTAGCCCGGTTGATGAATCGTTGATTCGACAACTGGCGAGCATGGACTTCACGGATCAGGCGCAAAATCTTGTGTTCATCGGTGGCCCCGGCACGGGTAAAACCCATCTTGCAACCGCCATTGGAATAAACGGCACAACCCAGTATGGCAGGCGTGTCCGATTTCATTCCACTGTCGATCTGGTCAATATGCTGGAAAAAGAAAAGCGCGATGGCCATGCCGGGAGGATTGCCCGTTCGCTCATGCGGGTGGATATGGTGATTCTGGATGAATTGGGCTACCTTCCCTTTAGCCAGGCAGGTGGTGCCTTGCTGTTTCATCTGCTGTCCCGACTCTACGAACATACCAGTGTGGTCATTACGACGAATCTGAGCTTCTCGGAGTGGTCGAGTGTATTTGGCGACAGCAAGATGACGACAGCGCTTTTAGACAGGCTGACGCATCACTGCCATATCGTGGAAACCGGCAATGAATCATACCGGTTCCAGCATAGTAGTCTGGCGGTCAAATCACGCATCAAGTCTCGAGAACAGGCGAAAAAGGGGAGGACGGTAAAGGAGCAATTCTGAAATCTCGCGGGAAAATCCGCTTCGGGCTACGCCCTTTGCGGCTTCTCCCGCAGACAGAACCAACAACTCAGAAAAAGGAGAACAACATCCGACTAT
>JAJDFZ010000089.1 GCA_030269625.1 Oxalobacter sp. OttesenSCG-928-P03
TAGGGAAGGATAGCATATGCGCGCTTTTTGATGCCAGGCATATCCGCCCTGCCGTGCAACGGATATGTGGGTAAAGCGGCCGCTTCGGGTTACAATTGGCAAACCATTAACTTTTTGGCGCCTTCCGCGATGACGCGGGATTGAGATGGCGCCTTTTTTGGTGGGGGCTGCCAACGCCGCCACCAACCTGACGGGATGGAAAAACACATGAAACGATTCTGGATGGCCCTGATATTCCTGGCGCTGGCGCCGCTTTCTTCGCAGGCGGAGATTGCCACGGTCGGCGGGCGCGGCCTCATGTACCATGCACCCGAAGGCTATGTGATGGCCGCCGAGGGCAAGTATGCCGAGGCGCTCTCTTTCCTGAAAAAAGCGATGCCGGAAGATGTGGTGGTGCATGCGGTGTACGTGGAAAAAAACACCGATGAAAGTTATGGCAAAACGCCGGACCAGATGCTGGATGATTATATTGTCGTCACGTCCAACCTGAAGGTGGATAGCTACATGATCAGCCAGACTGATTTCGCGAAGCTGAAGGACAAGATCACCCAGGTGCAGGATACCCAGCTGACAACTTCGGTCAGGGACCGCTCCAACAAGCGGCTCGACGAGGTGACTGACGGCACGGTGAAAATCGGCAGGGTCCGGCCCATGGGGATCGTGGAATCCACGGATACGCGGGTTTCTTTCATGGCGGTGATGACGCAGTCGGCCAATATCAACGGCGCGCTCATCACCTTTGACCAGGCGTTTTTGTCCATGACGCTTCTGGCAGAGAGCAAGGTGCTGTCGATCAACCACTACCGCACGGTAAAGACCGATGAGGATATCGCGCGCTTTAAGGCGGAATCCACGGCAGCGATCGGCAGCATGCGCTTCAAGGAAGGCGCTGTCGCGGGTGTGACGGATTCGCTGCCGGTATCCGAAAGCCGCAAAAACAAGCTGTCGAACACGCTGACCTGGGCGATTATCGGCGGCGTGATCGGCGCGGCGATCTACTTTTTCAGGCGGAGAAAGAGCCAGGGGCAGCCCCCTGCCCTGCCGGGCATGCCGGGCAAGAAGACCCCTCCGCCACCGGGAAGCCAGCCGCCGCCCGCAGGAAACAGCAGCCATCCCTCGACATCGGTGAAAATCGGCGAGAAGCTGGAAAAAAACGACAACGACCGTTTCGGCAAACAGGAGTAAACCGGCATGCATGAGGCAGGAAGGATTGAAAACGCGGGGCTGGTGCTGACAGCCCCTTTTCTCCCCCATTTTTTCCGCAACCTGGGCTTTTTGGATGTGATGCGCTTTGCCACGGAAGAGGCGCACGCAAAGGCGCTATACCTCCTGCAGTACATGGCGGATGGCGGCGATTACGTTGAGGGTGATCTTTCGCTCAATGCCCTCCTCTGCGGCTGGCCTCTTTCCCGCCCGGTTCCCGCGCCCCCCGCCCTGTCTGCCGTGGAAAAACAGCAGGCAGACCAGGTAGTCGAAGCGATACGCGCCCACTGGACGGTGCTGGGCGGCATGGCGCCAGATGCCCTGCGCGCGGCTTTTTTCCGGCGTCAGGGTACGCTGGATATTGGCCTGGAAACGTCCCTCGTGGTGGCGCCGCAGCCGCAGGATACGTTCTTGAGGGAATTGCCCTGGGTCTACGCCGTTACGCGCACGCCCTGGAGCGAGACAATCCGGGTGGAGTGGTAAGGCCATTGCTCGCCGCAGACGGGATGGGGCATGTTTTGCCGCATGGGCAGGAAACCTGCCCATCCTACCCGCGCATAACGAAAATGACGGGCCCGCTGCGCCTGACGCTGCCCTGCAGGATGGGGTATGTTCTCCGGGCTACATCCCGCTGCGCGACAGGAGCATGCCGAGTTGGGGGTAAAAGCCGGGGATGTTGAATTTGCGGATGGTGAAGCTGGCAACCATGCCGGTGTGTTCGATAGTGGCGTCAAAACGCCACTGGTCTTTCCAGATGATATCGCCCAGCCCGTAGCTTTCGTGCGGCGCGCTGATCTGCCGGGTGGAAAGGATTTGGGTACAGGACTTGTCGATGAGGGTAAAGCTGATGGCTTCTTCGTAGGCGCTGTCATAGTCGGTGACAAGCAGGTACCCGGCTTCGGTCTCGAATTGCCTTAAAAGCTGGTAACCGGGTATGGCGAGCGCCAGCATGTTGCCGTCGGCAATCAGCCGTGTCGTCTCGGGCCATGTCCCGTAGGGGCCGGTGTGACTTTCCAGTGTGAAACGGGTGATTTTCAGCATTTTGCCCTCCCATGCTGCCTGCGTGTTATGAAGCGTGTTATGAAGCGTGTTATGAATATAGCCTTTTTACTGTACTCCTTCTTGATGTATGCGTAAAGAGGA
>JAJDFZ010000009.1 GCA_030269625.1 Oxalobacter sp. OttesenSCG-928-P03
CCGGCGCTGCCGCCAAACAATCGGAAATACAGGAACAGAAATCAGCATGACAGTTTATGCAAAAATAATCGGAACAGGCAGTTATCTGCCTTCCAGACGCGTAACCAATGAAGAGCTTGTTAACATGCTGGCAGCAACCGGTGTGGAAAGTTCTGATGAGTGGATCCGCTCACGCAGTGGCATTGCGGCCCGGCATTTTGCCGATGAAAGCATGCAGTCAAGCGACCTTGGCGCTGAAGCCGCGCGAAATGCGCTGGAAATGGCCGGGGTTGATCCCAATGATATCGAAATGATCATCGTCGCCACCGCTACCCCTGATTTTCTGGGGGGATTTCCCAATACTGCCAGTGTCATACAGGAAAAACTGGGTATTATGAATGGCTGTGCGGCCATGGATGTCCAGGCGGTCTGCAGCGGCTTCGTTTATGCCCTTACCGTTGCAGACAGTTTTATCCGCTCGGGTGTGCACAAGAAAATCCTGGTTATTGGTGCCGAGGTTTATTCCCGCATCCTGAATTTCAAGGATCGCACCACCTGCGTCCTGTTTGGTGACGGCGCGGGCGCTGTGGTATTGTCGGCTTCCGATGAGCCCGGTATTACGGGCGCGCGCCTCCACGCGGATGGTACCTATGGCGATATTCTCTGTATTCCCGGCAAGCTGAATCATGGTGCGATTGAGGGACAGGCGTTCCTTTATATGGACGGCACGGCTGTTTACAAACTCGCCGTGACCCTGATGGACCGGGTTGGCATGGAAGTGCTGGAGATGACCGGCACTTCCACTTCGGAAGTAGACTGGCTGATTCCGCATCAGGCCAATATCCGTATTATGCAGAGCTGTGCCAAAAAAATGGGCATTACCTCAGACCATGTTGTTGAAACAGTCGAACAGCATGGCAATACTTCAGCTGCGTCCATTCCGCTTGCGCTTGATACAGCCGTTCGTGATGGCCGGGTCAAGCCGGGGCAGAATGTACTGATGGTGGCGCTGGGCGGCGGCTTGACCTGGGGTGCCGTTCTGGCAAGGATGTAGCCCGGTCAGGTTTTCTTTTTATTAACATTACCCGTACAGAATATAAGACATGCCTAAATTTGCTTTTGTTTTTCCCGGTCAGGGTTCGCAGGCAGTAGGAATGCTAAACGGCTTTGCCGGCAATCCTGTTGTTACCGAGACACTTGCAGAAGCGTCTGATGCCATTCAGATGGATATCGGCAAATTGATTGCCGAAGGTCCCAAGGAAGATCTTGATCTCACTACCAATACCCAGCCAGTCATGCTGAGCGCATCTGTCGCGTTTTACCGCGCCTGGCTTGCCGCCGGCGGTGCCGAACCGGAAGTGGTGGCGGGTCATAGTCTGGGTGAGTTTTCTGCATTGGTGGCAGCCGGCGTCATTCCGTTTGCTGATGCGGTCCGGCTGGTGCGTTTTCGTGCACAGGCCATGCAGGAAGCCGTGCCTGTCGGTCAGGGCGGCATGGCAGCTATCCTTGGCTTGTCTGATGAAGATGTTATTGCTGCCTGTGCTGAAGCGGCACAGGGTGAAGTGGTTGAACCGGCCAATTTCAATGCGCCGGCACAGCTTGTCATTGCCGGACACAAGGGCGCGCTGGAGCGTGCCTGTGAGGCTGCAAAATCCAAAGGAGCCAAGCGGGCAATCATGCTGCCGGTTTCCGCGCCTTTTCATTCATCACTTCTTTCACCGGCATCAGAACGCCTGAAGGAATATATGGCCGGCCTGACCTTTTCCGCGCCGAAAATACCGCTGATCAATAACGTGGACGTTGCCATTTTCAACGACCCTGAAGCCATCAAGGATGCGCTTGTCAGGCAGGTTGCCAATTCTGTTCGCTGGGTGGAAACGATCAGGAAAATGGCGGCCATGGGAATTACCCATATTGTTGAATGCGGCCCTGGCCGTGTGCTGGCGGGCCTTTCACGTCGCATAGAGGGTTCGCTGACAGGTGAAGCCATCGTCGATCAGGCCTCGCTGGAAAATGTATTGGAGATACTGAAATGACGGCACAAAACCTGCAGGGCAAGGTTGCCCTGGTTACCGGCGCCTCACGCGGCATTGGTCATGCTATTGCGATAGAACTGGCGCGCCAGGGAGCTACTGTTATCGGCACAGCCACATCAGAGTCCGGGGCGGCGGTTATTACCGGCGCTTTAAACCAGATTCGTCCGGATGCCGGAAAAGGGGTTGTCCTGGATGTCAGTGATGCCGAGCGTTGCCTGGCAGTCGTGGAAGATATCCAGAAAGAGTATGCGGCGATTCATATTCTGGTCAATAATGCCGGAATTACGCAGGATAACCTGGCTATGCGCATGAAAGACGAGGAATGGGATCATGTCATCGAAGTCAACCTGAATGCGGTTGCTCGACTGTCCCGGGCTGTAATGCGCGGCATGATGAAACAGCGGGATGGCCGGATCATCAATATTTCTTCTGTCGTGGGATCTATGGGCAATGCCGGCCAGATGAATTACGCGGCATCCAAGGCTGCGGTGGAAGGCATGAGCCGGGCGCTGGCGCGTGAATTGGGCAACCGCAACATTACCGTCAACTGTGTTGCTCCCGGATTCATTGATACCGATATGACCAAATTGCTGACAGAGGAACAGGCAAGCGGCCTGCTTCGTCAGGTTCCGCTGGGGCGTTTTGGCACACCGGAAGATATTGCAGTTGCCACGGCCTTTCTGGCGTCACCTCAGGCATCTTACATTACAGGCACGGTATTGCATGTAAATGGCGGTATGTTTATGAATTGATCGTCAAAGATGTGATTTTTTAAGCGGTTTTTTTACTATAATTAGCTTTCGACTTTAGAAACAAAAAACCAAAAGTGAAATTTTTAAGCGCAAATCTGCTAAAATGCGCGCATTTTTCTTTACCAATAATTTTATAACTGGAGCCAACAAATGTCCGATATCGAACAACGTGTGAAAAAGATTGTCGCCGAGCAACTGGGTGTTGCTGAAGACGAAATCAAGCTGGAATCATCTTTTGTAGATGATCTTGGTGCCGATTCACTCGATACAGTTGAGCTTGTAATGGCCCTCGAGGATGAGTTTGAAATCGAAATCCCTGATGAGCAAGCTGAAAAGATCACAACGGTGAAGCAAGCCGTCGACTATGCTACAGCCAATATGCAGTCATAATTCCAGACACAATTCAAGGAGAACAGTTTGAGCCGTACACGACAACGCCGGGTCGTTATTACCGGCCTGGGATGTATTTCGCCCGTAGGAAATAACGTTGCCGATATGTGGAGTGCGGTAACAGCTGGAAAATCCGGCATTGCACCGATTACCCGGTTTGATGCATCTGCTTTCAGCACGCATTTTGCCGGCGAAGTGAAAAATTTCCAGCTGGAAGATTATGTTCCCGCCAAAGAAGCGCGCCATATGGATACTTTTATTCACTATGGCATGGCAGCCGGTATTCAGGCCATTGAAGACAGTGGCCTGACGGTGACGGAGGAAAATGCCAACCGTATAGGCGTCAATATCGGTTCAGGCATTGGCGGGCTTCCCATGATTGAGCATACTCATGCAGAGTTGACCAATCGTGGTCCCCGCAGGGTCAGCCCGTTCTTTGTCCCCGCGTCCATTATCAACATGATTTCAGGTTTTCTTTCCATCCGTTATGGGATGAAAGGCCCGAATCTGTCGATCGTGACGGCCTGTTCAACAGGGCTGCACTGTATAGGGCTTGCCGGAAGAATCATCGCATACGGTGATGCGGATGTCATGATTGCCGGTGGTGCCGAGTCAACCATTTCGCCTTTGGGCCTGGGAGGCTTTGCCTCTGCGCGTGCACTTTCTACCCGCAATGATGATCCGGCTACGGCCTCTCGTCCGTGGGATAAGGATCGCGATGGATTTGTTCTCGGTGAAGGTGGTGGCGTGATGGTGCTTGAAGAATATGAGCACGCCAAGGCGCGTGGTGCGAAGATTTATGCCGAACTCGTCGGTTTTGGCATGAGTGCGGACGCCAATCATATGACGGCGCCCCTGGAAGATGGCAGTGGCGCGAGCAGTTGTATGCTGAATGCCCTGAATGATGGCGGTATCAATCCGGATCAGGTTGATTATGTCAATGCGCATGGTACATCGACCCCGCTGGGTGATATTGCCGAAACCGTTGCGGTCAAGCGCACGCTGGGGGATCATGCAAGGAAAGTGGTGGTCAGTTCGTCCAAATCGATGTTTGGCCACCTGCTTGGCGGTGCCGGCGGACTGGAAGCGGTTATTACCGTACTGGCTATCCATAACCAGGTTATTCCGCCAACCATCAACATTTTCAATCAGGATCCCGAATGTGATCTGGATTATTGCGCCAATACGGCCAGAGACAGCAAAATCAATTATGCACTGAAGAATTCGTTCGGCTTTGGTGGCACAAATGGTTCGCTGCTGTTTGGCAAGATCTGATTACAGAATCAGCTATGAAAAACCCCCGTTCACTTTCCGGTGAACGGGGGTTTTTCATACGTTTTTTGTTTTGACGGGCTCAGTGATGTCAATCGCTTTTTCTGCACATATCAGACCATCCCGCTTCTTTTCCTTTTGTGTTTTCGGGATGGCCGCCCTGATGGCCCTGACTTTTCTTCTGGTTGTCTCAGGGCAGGCCGGGGCATTCAGTTTATCTTGCAGGATGATCGTTGCGGCCGTCAGCCTGATTTCGGTTTTTTTATTCGTTTTTTTACATTTTCGTTCAAAAAAATCCTTTTGGATTGATATTTCCGGAAGCGGGGAAATACGGTTGCGCGAAGATAGCCGTAATGTGTCCACGCCGGTTTTCCCGGAAAAGCAGACTTTGCCGGATACAGATGAGTATTACATGGTAAATGGTTCAACCGTTTGGCCGTCCTTGCTTTTTCTGCGTCTGGAGTCAGCATCAAAACAGAAAAGATATTTCCCGGTTTTTTCTGATTCGCTTAAAGAAGAAGAGTTCAAGGCGCTTTATATTGCGTGCCAGTGGCTGACCGTTCATCAAAAATGAAATGCGGTAAACATTTTTTATTGAACTTATTGCAAGCCGGAAACTCTAATTATTCGTTTCCGGTCATTGCCCGGATACGGGATTCTTCATTTTGGCAACTGAGCGAGAAATTGACAGAGTGCTGGTCGAACGCGTGCAGCAGGGTGACAAGGCGAGTTTCGACATACTCGTATCGAAATACCAGCGAAAACTGTTCAGGCTGGTTTTGCGCTTTGTTCATAATCAGACGGAAGCGGAAGATGTGGTGCAGGAAACCTTTATAAAGGCTTACCGGGCGCTTCATCAGTTTCGGGGTGATGCGGCGTTTTACACATGGCTTTACCGTATTGCCATCAATACGGCCAGGAATTTTCTGGAAAATCGTGGAAGAAGGGTTCCGGCCTCCACAGATATGACGCCTGAGCAGGTGGAGTCTTTCAGCGAGGGAGAAAATCTTCGTGATATCAGCACACCGGAATCTCTTCTGGCATCAAAACAGATCGCTGAAACGGTTAATCTCGCGATCAATGAGCTGCAGGATGATCTGAAAGCAGCGCTGATGTTGCGGGAAATGGAAGGCTTGAGTTATGAAGAAATTGCCGCAGCAATGGATTGTCCGATAGGGACAGTCAGAAGCCGTATATTCAGGGCCAGAGAAGCGGTCGCTGTCAAATTGCGCCCTTTGCTGGGAACGGATGTGGACAGGCGATGGTAAGTGCGGGAGTGTAGTGCAGATGGAAAAAGAAATGATGAAGGAGCAGTTGTCTGCCATGCTGGATGGAGAGCTTGATGCTGCAGGCGTGGCACATGTTTTTAATGCGTTTGGGTGCCCGGGCCTGCAAGATGAAGCTGAGATCTACTTTCTGGTTGGGGATGTCCTGCGCAAAGGAGAGCGCTTTCAGATTTTCTCCCGTAACCTGACTGACGTGGTAAGAAAGCGTCTTCAGTCAGAAACCTATCTTTCTGTTGAACTGGGGGAGCCATGTGCCGTCAACGAGTCTGGGCAAATGGCGATTGATATCTGACTGAAGTATGCCGTGCAAAATCGGCCAGTCATCAGAAGTCTGCCGTAACATCCTGTAACAAAGGCTTTTTCAGATGGCTTGTCACGTACCTGATCTTTGATTTATAAATAAATCCTTGAAATATCTTCACTCCTCCCTATCTGTTTGGAGAACAGGGTTATGTCATGGTTTATTTGAAATGATTGATTACGGTATGAAAAAAAAATTCCTGCTCAGTTCCCGTTTTTCAGCTCTTTTTTCTGTTTTTCTGTTCAGCCTGTCTTTCTTCAGTTTCACACAGGCTCGGGCCGCGCCTGCTTCTGACATTGCCGGTTTGCCGGATCTGGCGACGCTCGTGGAAAAAACAGGGCCGGCCGTTGTCAATATCCGCACCATAGAAAAGCGGCAGAATCGGGCATCTCAGGCCAGTGAGGCAGAGCGCCAGCTACAGGATTATCTGTTTCGTTTTTTCGGTGTGCCGCAGCCCGGCAGTCCCGGAGGGCGTCCGCAGCCTGCGCCGGAAGTCCGTCGTGGCATGGGGTCGGGGTTTCTGACATCATCAGACGGGTATATCCTGACCAATTCCCACGTTGTTGAAAATGCAGATGAAGTCTATGTCAGGCTGACAGACAACCGGGAATTTACCGCGCGACTTATTGGTTCTGATGCGCGAACCGATGTTGCGCTTTTGAAAATTGATGGAAAGAACCTGCCGTACCTGAAGCTGGGCAAGTCAGCCAATATTCGGGCAGGAGAGTGGGTAGTGGCGATCGGTTCGCCATTTGCACTGGATAATACCGTGACAGCCGGGATTATCTCGGCAAAGGCGCGTGAGACCGGGGATTACCTGCCGCTTATACAGACGGATGTTGCCGTCAACCCGGGAAATTCCGGCGGCCCGCTGATCAATATGCAGGGCGAAGTCATTGGTATCAATTCACAGATATACAGTCGCTCTGGCGGGTACATGGGTATTTCGTTTGCGATTCCCATTGATGAAGCCATCCGTGTTTCAGAGCAGCTGAAAACATCGGGACGGGTAACACGTGGCCGGATTGGTGTGCAGATTGGTGAAATTCCGGCAGAAGTGGCGAAGGCATTGAATTTGCCTGAAAAACAGGGGGTGCAGGTCAGCAGAGTGGATAGCGGCAGTGCTGCTGAAAAAGGCGGTCTTTTGGCTGGCGATATCATTCTGGCATTTAACGGAAAGGCGATCAAAAAGATCGGAGAACTGCCTCGTCTGATTGGAGAAAGCCAGCCAAGAACGCAGATCCGCCTGACAGTCTGGCGCAAAGGGACAACACATCAGCTCAATGTGACGGTAGAGGCCGTAGACGAGGTGGCGTCAGCCAGAAAATCCGAACAGGTTCTGCCGGATAAAAAGCAGGCAGGATCATCTGAAAACATACTGGGCATGGCCGTGGCGGATTTGCCGGAAAGACAGAAAAGCCAGCTTCAGATCAAGGGCGGGGTTTATGTTGCCGCTTTAAACCAGTTTGCTGCGGCATCCGGCCTGAGAAGGGGAGATGTTATCGTGCGCGTAAATGATACGGATATCAAAAATGCTTCCCAGTTCCAGGCAGTGGTTGCTGCTCTGGACAGAAAAAAAACGGTTGTCCTGCTTGTGCAGCGTAATGATCTGATTTTCTTTGTGCCATTGAAGCCGCTTTCATAAAAAGATCGGATTATGCGGGAAAAACAGTCCCGGCTTCCACAATTTTCCGTGATAAAATATAGGGCTATATCAAAAATGACCTGTCTTAATTTTTTCATTGGAGTTGTTTAAATGGCAATCGAACGTACCCTGTCGATTATTAAGCCCGATGCTGTGGCAAAGGATGTAATCGGCCAGATTTATACCCGTTTTGAAAATGCGGGCCTCAAAATCATTGCAGCTCGCATGATCAAGCTTTCACGCGCTGAAGCGGAAGGCTTTTATGCGGAACATCGCGAGCGTCCTTTTTTCAAGGATCTGGTTGATTTTATGATGTCAGGTCCTGTCATGGTACAGGTTCTCGAGGGTGAAAACGCGATTGCGAAAAATCGTGAGCTGATGGGAGCGACCAACCCGAAAGAAGCGGCAAAGGGGACTATTCGTGCGGATTTCGCTGAATCGATTGATGCCAATGCGGTGCACGGGTCTGACAGCGCGACTGCAGCGGCAAAAGAAATCGCTTTCTTTTTTCCGGAAACCCAGGCTTATTCCCGCTAATCGCGTGGCCTGTCCGTCATACCGGCAGGCCTTGTTTTGTTTGTACCCATGACAACAGCCAGGACAAATCTGCTTGACCTGAACCCGGTTCAGTTGATTGAGTATTGCTCCAGTCTGGATGAAAAGCCCTTCAGGGCCAGGCAGTTGCAGCGCTGGATCCACCAGTCAGGCGTCAGTGATTTTGACCAGATGACTGATCTGGCCAAATCACTGCGTCACAAGCTGTCGCATTGTGCGCAAATTACGGCGCCAGCCGTTATTGCCGATCATGTTTCGTCAGACGGAACAAGGAAATGGCTTTTGGATGTTGGCCAGGGAAATGCCATTGAAACGGTTTTCATTCCGGATGGCAATCGTGGAACGTTGTGTATTTCGACCCAGGCCGGCTGTACGGTCAATTGCCTCTTTTGTTCTACCGGCAAGCAGGGTTTCAGCCGCAATCTGACAACCGGAGAAATCATCGGGCAGCTCTGGATGGCTGAGTTTGCATTACGTACGATGCAGACAGACGAAGACAGGCCGGTTCGGCAGATTTCCAATGTTGTCCTGATGGGAATGGGTGAGCCGCTCTTCAATTTTGATGCTAGTGTCAGCGCCTTGAAGCTGATGCTGGATGATAACGCCTATGGCCTTTCGCGCAGGCGTGTGACAGTATCGACCAGTGGTGTGGTTCCGATGATTGATCGCCTGGCGGAGGAATGTCCTGTTGCGCTGGCGGTTTCTTTGCATGCCTCAAATGATGCATTGCGTAACAGGCTGGTTCCGTTAAACCGCAAGCATCCGCTGTCGTCGCTCATGGCGGCGTGCCGGCGTTATCTTGATTACGCCCCCAGAGATTTCATCACCTTTGAGTATTGCATGCTTGATGGTGTGAATGATACGGATGATCATGCGCGGGAACTGGTCGCGCTGGTTATGGATGGCGCGTCTCCGGTCTCATGCAAATTTAACCTTATTCCGTTTAACCCTTTCGAGGCATCCGGATTGCGACGTTCAAAAGCCGGGCGTATACAGTCTTTTTCAAAAATCCTGATGGATGCGGGAATTGTGACGACGGTCCGCAAAACGCGTGGCGATGATATTGATGCTGCCTGTGGTTTGCTTGCCGGAGAGGTGCAGGACCGGACGGATATAAAAAGAAGAATTATGCAGATGCAGGTTTGTTATACGGAATCTGCCGAAGAATGGCATTAGACATCAGTCCTTCTGGAAAAATGTGACGTTTAAGAATAATATTTAGGGATTTAGGAAAAATAAGCTGCTTTTCATGGAATATATATCCCGAATTGACGAACAGGCAGTCGCCACGTGGAGTTTTGAATGAACATCGATGAAATGAAAGAAGAAAAGGATGCGGTCCAGTCTGGCGCGAGTGCGCCAGAGGAAAAAAACTCAGACGTGACAGAGGTTGCCGTAGAGACTGAAAAGCAGGAAGCGCAGAATATGGAGGCAGAGGCAAAGGAAGTGCCTGTTGTACCAGAACCTGAGCCGGTCAAGGAGGCGCCCAAGCCGGGCGCACAGTTGGCCGCAGTTCGTATGGCCGCCGGTATTGAGCAGGAACAGGTTGCCGCCAGCCTGAAAATGACCGTACGCCAGGTCAGGGAACTGGAAGCTGACAATTACGAGGCATTGCATGGCATTGCCATTTCAAGGGGCTTTATTCGTGCCTACGCCAAAATGCTGCAGGTGGACCCGGAGCCGTTCGTTGCCATGTTTTCCAGCGAAGAGCCGGCCAGCAAACAACTGGACCAGATTCCGCGCCAGAGTTCGTCCGAGCGGTTTATGCATGGCAGCCAGGCTTTTGGCAAAAAACGGGGAATGGGAAAAACAGGCTGGATTATCCTGATCGTGGTCGTGCTTGCCGCAATTTATGGTGCGCACAGCATGAAGTGGTTTTCTTCAGCTTCTGCTCCCTCACGGAAAAAAGCTGAACCCGTTGTGACAGCGAAAAAGGAAGGCGCATCCAAGGTTGTTTCTTCTGAAATTGAAACACCCAGGACGGTGGCTTCAGAGCCGGGAAAAACACCGGCATCTTCTGAAAGTGCGGCAACTGATGGTGACAAGCAGGCAGAAGGATCAGCGCAGAAAGAAGAGGATAAGTCAAAAGCCGGTGAAAAGGCGGCTGTGACGCCTGATGCTGCCACAGCGGAAGCCGAAAAACAGGATCAGTCAAAGGCCAGGGAAGAAAAAGCAGCGGAAGCTTCGCCGGAAAAGGCTGCCGCACCTGCTGTGCCGCAAAATATCCTGGTCGTCCGTTTTAATCGCGCATCAACAGTTCAGGTCTTGAGGGCGGATTCTTCTGTCCTGCGAGAGTTTGATGGTCGTGCAGGCGATGTGCAGAAAATGGAAATCAATGAGCCTGTCACGCTTGTTGTGCAAAAGGCAGCTAATGTTGAGGCGGTGTTTCGTGAACAGCCGCTTGCGCTGAGGCCGGCAAGAAGAAGCACGGAAGCGCGAATAGAACTGAAGTAATTCACATGAAACTGGAAGACAAGCCGATTTCATCAGGATCGGCCCCCCGCAGGAAGACACTTGCTGTCGCGATTCCCGGGAAAGAGGCTCCTGTCATGATCGGTGGTGCTGCGCCTGTTGTGGTGCAGTCAATGACCAATACCGATACGGCTGATGTGGAAAGAACGGTTCAGCAGGTTATGGAACTGGCTGAAGCCGGTTCGGAACTGGTTCGGGTGACAGTTAACACACCTGCCGCCGCCCAGGCTGTTCCTCTTATCCGGGAACAGCTTGATGCTGCGGGTATCCATGTTCCCCTTATCGGGGATTTTCATTTTAATGGTCACGTATTGCTTCAGGATTTTCCTGATTGTGCCCAATCACTTGCCAAATATCGCATTAATCCGGGCAATGTAGGGATCGGCGAAAACAGGGATAGCCAGTTTGCCACCATGATTGAAACGGCGCGCCGCTACGAAAAGCCGGTTCGTATCGGCGTCAACTGGGGCAGCCTGGATCAGGCTCTGCTAAAACGCATCATGGATGATAATGCAGCTCGCGCAACACCCTGGCCGGTGGAAAGTGTCATGTACGAGGCGCTGGTCACTTCTGCGCTTGAAAGCGCGGCACAGGCTGAAGCTTTGGGGATGCCTGCCGAACGGATTATCCTGTCCTGCAAGGTATCGGGTGTGCAGGATCTGATTGCGGTATACCGTGAACTATCAAGGCGCTGTGATTATGCGCTTCATCTTGGTTTGACGGAGGCGGGCGTTGGCAGCAAGGGAATCGTTGCCTCGGCTGCGGCCCTGTCTGTCTTGCTTCAGGAGGGAATCGGGGATACGATCCGGATTTCCATTACACCCGAGCCGGGTACATCCCGTGCGCGGGAGGTCGTGGTGGCGCAGGAACTGCTTCAGAGTATGGGGTTGCGTCATTTTGTGCCTATGGTGACATCCTGCCCTGGTTGTGGGCGGACATCCTCCACGCTTTTTCAGGAGCTGGCAAGCAATACGCAAAACTATCTCCGGGAGCAGATGCCGGTATGGAAAACGCGCTATCCGGGAGTAGAGGGTATGAATGTGGCAGTCATGGGATGTATTGTGAACGGGCCGGGTGAATCGCAGCACGCCAATATCGGTATCAGCCTGCCTGGTAATGGTGAAACGCCCATGGCGATGGTATTTGAGGATGGCCAGAGAAAAACCATGCTCCGTGGCGACAACCTTGATGAGCAGTTCCAGGCCATGATCCTGAAATATGTACAGTCGCATTATGGCAAGGATGCAAAAGCAAAGTAAAAAATAATGGGCATCAGTTATGTCTGAAGAGAAAAAAGCAAATAAAAACAAAAAAATACTGGGTATCAAGGGGATGAATGATATTCTCCCGGAGGATGCTCCAGTATGGGAACTCCTGGAAAACACGACGGAATCCGTACTCAAAAGCTATGGATATCAGCGCATACGAACCCCGATTGTTGAGGAGACGGCGCTCTTTGCCCGTGGTCTGGGGGCGGTTACCGATATCGTGGAAAAGGAGATGTATTCTTTCGAGGATGCATTAAACGGTGACAATCTGACGCTGCGCCCGGAAAGTACGGCCGGTGTTGTGCGTGCCGTGGTAGAGCATAACCTGACTTATAACGGCCCCAAACGGCTGTGGTACTCCGGGCCGATGTTTCGCCATGAGCGTCCCCAGCGCGGACGCTACAGGCAGTTTCACCAGATTGGTGCCGAGGCGCTTGGATTTGGCGGGCCGGATATTGATGCTGAACTGATCATGTTGTGTCAGCGTTTATGGGATGATCTGGGGCTGGAAAAAATTCGTCTTGAAATCAATTCAATCGGGAATGCCCAGGAGCGAAACCGCCACCGGGCTGATTTGATTGCTTATTTTGAAAAAAACAGCGATGTCCTGGATCAGGATGCGCAAAGGCGTCTTTATTCCAATCCGTTGCGTATCCTGGATACCAAAAATCCGGCCATGCAGGAAATGGTTAATGGCGCGCCAAAGCTGCTGGATTATCTGGACGAAGAGTCACTCCGGCATTTTGAGGGACTGCAGAAAATCCTGCGGCACAACAATATTCCGTATTCGATCAACCCGCGTCTTGTTCGCGGCATGGATTACTATAACCGCACAGTGTTTGAGTGGATCAGTGATGAACTGGGCTCTCAGGGGACGATATGCGGTGGTGGCCGGTATGATCCGCTTTTTGAGATGTTTGGCGGACGCCCCACGCCTTCTTGCGGCTTTGCGCTTGGCGTCGAGCGCCTGATTGACCTGATGAAAACGCAGGGTGGTGCCAGCGTGGCTGAAAATGTGGATGTCTATATTGTGCATCAGGGTGAGGAAGCGATGCTGGAGGCGTTTGTGCTGGCTGAAGTCTTGCGTGGCACAGGACTTGATGTAATACTGCATTGTTCGCCAGCGGCATCCGGAAGCAGTTTCAAGGCGCAGATGAAGCGTGCGGATGACAGCGGGGCGACTTTTGCCATTCTTCTCGGAGAAGACGAGCTCAAAGGTGGCAATGCCAGCGTAAAGGCATTGCGTTCGCCGGATCCGGAAAACAACCAGAGTCTGGTACCTTTGGCTCATGTTGCAGATTACCTGGTTGACCAGATTATTGGTGAGCATCCGGACGAAGATGAACACGGATGCGGTTGTGGCGGCTTGTGCAGTGCACCTGCCCATGGCATTCATTGAATTAACAGACTGACATTATCATGGCATACGATCTTGAGGAACAGGAACAAATAGCGGCTCTTAAGGCCTGGTGGAAGCAGTATGGCAATCTCGTCCTGTGGATTGTCATTGTTGCCCTGGCTGCCTATACAGCCTGGGCTGTCTGGGGAAATTACCAGCGCAAACAGGCTGAGCAGGCATCACAGCTGTATTACGAAATGCAAAGTGCAGTGCAGTCCAATGATAATGAGCGGGCGCAGCGAATCGCATCGGATATGCAGGAAAAATTTGGCGGGACAGCATATGCTCCCATGGCCAACCTGATTGCTGCCCGCATTGCCCATGATTTCAAAGAAACAGACATGGCAAAAAGCCGGCTGAAATGGATTATGGATAAAGGAAAAGGGGATGGATACAAAGCCATCGCGCGACTGAGGCTGGCTGGTATTTTGCTGGACGAGAAAAAATACGATGAGGCGCAGTCGGTGCTGTCAGCAGAATTTCCCGAGGCCTTTGCCAGCATGGCTGATGACAGGAGAGGTGACGTTTACTATGCACAGGACAAGCCTGATGAGGCAAGAAGAGCCTATCAGTCAGCGCTTTCGAAGGCAGCAGCAGAAGACCCGGGCAAGGTCCTGATTCAGTTGAAGCTGGATGATCTGGGCGGAGTTGCCGAAGCAGGATGAAATATTTAAGGAAATCTATGCGTTATGCCCTTACCGTCCTGGCACTGGGCCTCGCTTTGTCTTTGTCAGGCTGTACGTGGAATGATCCAGCGACTTGGCTGGAGTCCATGAATCCTTTTTCAAGGGCACCGAAAAATCTGCCGGCAGACCTGGTTGAGTTTCAGCAGGTTAAATCAGCGACTGCCGCCTGGTCACTCAGTATCGGTTCTTCTGATAATTTTATTTTTACGCCTGTCGCGACGCATGACGGTATTTATGCCGCAGCGGAAAAAGGTGCGATCGTACGGGTTGATCCGGAAAGCGGCAGCGAAATCTGGCGGATTGATGCCGATGTTTCCCTGACGGCCGGTGTGGGTGCCGATGACCATACTGTCGTCGTTGCAGGCAAAAATGGTGTGCTTCTGGCTTTTGATTCTGACGGCAAAGAAAAATGGAAGGCGCAGATGTCCAGTGAAGCGCTTTCCGCTCCTGCCGTGGGGGGAGGCATGGTGGTTGTTCGCACCCTGGACAACCATATCGCCGGGTATGATGCAGATTCAGGCGAGCGTAAATGGCTGCTGACACGGCGTTCACCGCCATTGATGCTGCGCTCGGCACCGGGTATTGCGATTGTTGGTCCAACGGCGGTTATCGCGCTACCGGGGGGGCGCATGATTTCTCTGATGCTGGCCAATGGCGGCATGAACTGGGATGTGATTGTCGGGGACCCGCGCGGTACGACAGATCTGGAGCGGATTGCCGATACATCCGGTATGCCGGCTGTTTTGGGCAGGCTGGTTTGTGCGGCGTCTTTCCAGGGGCGTGTTGCCTGTTACGATGTTGTCAGCGGCGGTGGAGTATGGGCAAAAGAGTTGTCCTGTGATGTTGGTGTCAGCGTTGATGAGGATTTTGTTTATGCCGCTGATGAGACAGGGGCAGTTTATGCTTTCGCGAATCTTCGCGGACAGAGTGTCTGGCGCAATGAACGCCTGGCATACCGCGCACTGACAACGCCGGTTTCTTTTGAAGGAACGGTTGCTGTTGGTGATTTCCAGGGATATGTTCATTTTCTCTCAAAGGACGATGGCGCATTTGTTTCGCGCATTGCAACGGATGGCTCGGCCATCAAGGCAACGCCACTTGTTGTCGGTAACAAGCTGATCATACAGACGACCGGCGGCCGCCTTCAGGCATTAATGATCAACTGATTGACATGAAACCCGTTATCGCTTTGGTGGGACGCCCCAACGTGGGCAAATCCACGCTTTTCAACCGTTTGACCCGCTCAAGGGCTGCACTGGTGGCTGATTTTCCCGGCCTTACCAGAGACAGGCATTATGGCGAAGGCCGGATTGGCGAGAGACCTTTTCTGGTGATCGATACCGGCGGATTTGAGCCGGTTGCCAAAGACGGGATTCTCCAGGAAATGGCCAGGCAGACCAAACAGGCGGTTGCCGAAGCCGATGTGGTCATTTTTATGGTCGACGGACGTCAGGGTATGACGCCGCATGACAAATCCATTACAGAATATCTCCGAAAATCCGGACGGCCGGTCATCCTTGTTGTCAATAAGGCAGAAGGAATGAAATATACTGCCGTGACAGCCGATTTTTACGAGTTGGGGCTGGGAGAACCCTTTGTCATTTCTTCTGCGCATGGTGATGGCGTTCATACGATGCTGGAAAGCGCGCTGGATGTCGTAGCATCCGAAGACCTGATACCCGAAGAGCCAGAGACAGGAGACAGGCCAATCCGCCTGGCCATAGTGGGCCGGCCCAATGTTGGCAAGTCCACCATGATCAATGCGCTTTTGGGTGAAGAGCGGGTGATTGCTTTTGATATGCCGGGGACAACGCGTGATGCTATTGAAATTCCCTTTGAGCGGGATGGCAGGCACTATACCCTGATTGATACGGCTGGTCTGCGCCGCCGGGGAAAGGTATTTCAGGCAATTGAGAAATTTTCCGTGGTCAAAACCCTGCAGGCGATTTCAGATGCCAATGTGGTTTTACTTTTGCTTGATGCACAGCAGGATATTTCTGATCAGGATGCGCACATTGCCGGATTTATACTGGAGAGCGGGAGAGCGCTGGTGGTCGGGATTAACAAGTGGGACGGGTTGCCGGCAGATACCCGCCAGGCGGTGAAAAGCGAGGCAGAGCGCAAGCTGCATTTCCTGTCTTTTGCCAAATTTCACTATATCTCGGCGCTCAGGCAGACGGGTATTGCGTCGCTGATGCGCTCAATCAATGCGGCTTATGCTGCCGCAACAGCCAATCTTTCCACGCCGAGGCTGACACGGGTATTAAAGGATGCGGTTGAGCACCAGCAACCGCCGCGCAGCAAGGGTGCCATTCGCCCGAAATTGCGTTATGCGCACCAGGGCGGCAAGAATCCGCCCATCGTCGTGATCCATGGAAATGGCCTGGATCATATCAGCCAGGATTATCGCCGCTATCTGGAAAGACACTTCCGGGATGCTTTCTCGCTGACCGGGACGCCTTTGCAGATTGAGTTCAGGACAGGACAGAATCCGTTTGACCCGGAAAAGAAAAAATGATCTGGTTCAGATCAGATATAAAACGGATAAATACGGTATAGTAAAGAAGTCTTCGATTTACTTTTTTCATGCTCTGTTTGAAAAACGGTTTATCTCCAATTTCGAATAACAATTAATTAATGGAGTCGCTATGAGCACTGGTAAAGGACAAATGCTGCAGGATCCCTTTCTCAACATTCTGCGCAAGGAACATATCCCTGTTTCCATTTATCTGATCAATGGCATCAAGTTACAGGGGCAGATCGAATCATTTGACCAGTATGTCGTCCTGCTGCGCAACAGCGTGACGCAGATGGTATACAAGCATGCTATTTCCACCGTCGTTCCCTCACGCCCGGTCAACCTGCATTCTGATGCATCAAACACCTGATATTCCGAAAAAAAAACTGACTGGCGATGGCACGTCTGTACGTGCTCTCCTTGTCGGTGTTGATTTCGGAAAAAGTGATTTTTCTTCCAGCATGGAGGAACTGGCGCTTTTAGCCAGATCAGCTGGAGCCGAGCCGGTAACAACGATTACCATGAAGCGCGCCAGCCCGGATGCTGCGCTTTTTATCGGCAGCGGCAAGGCTGATGAAGTTGAGGCGGCCATTGCACAGCACCAGTGCGATCTCGTTATTGTCAATCATGCCCTTTCACCGGCACAGCAGCGTAATCTTGAGCGCAAGCTGGAGATTGGCGTTGTTGACCGGACCAGCCTGATTCTGGATATTTTTGCACAGCGAGCCAAAAGCCACGAAGGCAAGGTTCAGGTTGAACTGGCGCAATTGCAGCATCTTTCCACCAGACTGGTCAGAGGATGGACCCATCTTGAAAGACAGAAGGGCGGTATTGGCTTGCGCGGGCCCGGTGAAACCCAGCTGGAAACAGACCGCCGGCTGATTGGTGAGCGTGTCAGGGTGTTGCGTTCCCGCCTGGAAAAACTGCAGCGGCAACGCGAGACACAACGCCGTTCCCGCAGCCGGAGCCACACCTTTTCCTTTTCTCTGGTTGGCTATACCAATGCGGGTAAATCCACGCTTTTTAATGCCATGACCAAAGCGGGAACGTATGTTGCCGATCAGTTGTTTGCCACACTGGATACCACTTCACGGCGTGTTTATCTGGAAGAGGCGGGCAATGTTGTGATTTCGGATACAGTTGGATTCGTGCGTGAATTGCCTCACCAACTGGTAGCGGCGTTCAGGGCGACGCTGGAAGAGACGATTCATGCCGATCTGCTTTTGCATGTGGTGGATGCGGCAAGCCACACCCGGCGGGACCAGATAGAACAGGTCAATCTGGTTTTGAAAGAAATCGGCGCGGATGATGTGCCGCAACTCATGGTGCTCAACAAGATTGATCTTGCAGGCCTAAATCCGGGCATGGAGCGGGATGAATATGGTAAAATTCAACGCGTTTTGGTCAGTGCGCGCACAGGAGCCGGCATGGATCTGTTAAGACAGGCCGTAACTGAATATGCCCTGGCGGCAAAAAGACCGCATATGCAGCCGGATGCCGCTGCTGCGGAAATACAGCCTGAAGCGAAAATACAATAAATTTTGAGATCAGTTACAAACGAATGGCTCTCTTTTCATTAGACGGTTTACGCCGCTTGCTTCCAATGTTCCACGACCTTTTTGGCCGTGGTTCGGGTGATTATGATCACAACGATCCACCTGAAATAGACAGGATATGGAACAATTTCAACAAGCGCCTGAATCGCCTGTTCAAAAGAAAAGGCAAGGGGGGTGACGATCAGGGCGGTGATGATGATTCCGGCCGTGATTATGATGATGAGGTCAACAAGCGCAAAGGTTTGCGTTTTGCCTTGGTCATGGTGGCCGTGGTGGGGTTTCTTTTCTGGATGGGAACCGGTGTTTTTATCGTCCAGGAAGGTGAGACAGGGGTTGTCATGACATTTGGACGGTACAGCCACATGACTTCATCTGGTGTGAACTGGCGTTATCCTTCCCCTATCCAGAGCCATGAGGTGGTTAATGTGTCCCAGGTGCGGACCGTTGAGGTCGGTTATCGTTCCACGCTGAAAAACAAGCAGCCCAAGGAAGCCTTGATGCTGACCAATGATGAAAATATCATTGATATTCAGTTTGCTGTTCAGTATCGCTTAAAGAGTGCTGCCGACTGGGTGTTTAACAACCGTGATCAGGAAGAGATGGTGCGGCAGGTTGCCGAAACATCCATTCGCGAGATTGTCGGCAGAAACAAGATGGATTTTGTCCTGTATGAGGGGCGCGACCAGATTGCGATGGATACCCAGGTCCTGATGCAGGAAATATTTGACCAGTACCAGGCCGGGGTACAGATAACGAATGTCACCATGCAGGGTGTACAGCCACCCGAGCAGGTACAGGCGGCCTTTGATGATGCCGTCAAGGCCGGGCAGGATCGCGAGCGCCAGAAAAACGAAGGTGAGGCATATGCCAATGGGGTTATCCCCAGGGCAAAAGGTACGGCTGCCCGTCTGATTCAGGAGGCAGAAGGTTACCGGGATCAGGTTATTGCCAATGCTGAGGGTAATGCCGCCCGATTCAAAATGATTGTGGCGGAGTACCAGAAAGCGCCAGGGGTAACCCGGGACCGGATGTATCTTGAAACCATGCAGGAAATTTTTTCCAATACGACCAAGCTGATGATGGACGTGAAAAGCGGAAGCAACCTGCTGTATCTGCCGTTTGACAAACTCATGTCGCAGTCAGCGGCACAATCACAGCTGCAGCAGTCATCGGCTCCAAACAGTGATGCCCAGGTTTTATCCGGGACATCCCAGATGCAGGTGCCTGTGGAGACAGGAGGTGGTTCAGGGCGTTCACGCGAATCGAGAGACAGGGGGGGCAGGTAATGCGTTTTGTTATTTCCCTGACAGGGCTTTTTCTGGTTCTGATCACGTTTATCACCGGTATTTTTGTCGTTGACCAGCGGCAGTACGCGATTGTTTTTGCCTTGGGTGAAGTGGTAACGGTTATTGAGAATCCGGGTCTGAACATCAAACTGCCATCTCCTTTCCAGAATGTCATTTTCCTTGACAAGCGCATCCTGTCGAGCGAAACCCAGGAGCCGGACAGGATCATTACGGCCGAAAAGATGAATATCCTGGTGGACTGGTATGTGAAATGGCGCATTGTCGACCCAAAACTGTATTTTGTGAGTTTTGGCGCTGATGAACAGCGTACACAGGACAGGCTGGCGCAGATTGTCAAGGCGGCTTTAAATGACGAGATCACGAAGCGGACGCTAAGACAGGTGATTGCCGGAGACAGGCAAAGCCTGATGGTGGCGATCAAAAAGAAAATGTCTGATGAGGCCAAGCAGATTGGCCTTCAGATTGTGGATATCCGCATCAAGCGTCTTGATTATGTGGAGCAGGTCAATACGTCGGTTTACGAGAGGATGAAATCCGAGCGGACCCGTGTTGCCAATGAGCTGCGATCAACCGGTGCTGCGGATTCGGAGAAGATACAGGCGGATGCCGACAGGCAGCGCACGGTTATTCTTGCCGAAGCTTATCGCGAGGCAGAAAAAATCCGGGGGGAGGGCGATGCCAAAGCTTCCCGGATTTATGCACAGGCATTCGGACAGCATCCCGAGTTCTACAAGTTTTACCGGAGCCTGGAGGCATACAGAGCCAGCTTTAACAGTAAAAACGATGTTATGGTGGTTGATCCGTCTTCTGATTTCTTCCGCTACATGAAAACCCCGAGGTAAGAAAATCAATGATCACAGGCAGTGTGACAGGAACGCCTGCGATGCTGAGTATTGTGTTCTTTTTTGAGATCTGACTGCGAATTAACATCATGTCCAATAACTGGCTTCTTCCCGAATTCATTGCTGATGTCCTGCCGGCTGAGGCGCGCAAGATGGAGGATCTGCGCCGCCAGATTCTGGACAAGTTCCGGATTTACGGCTACGAACTGGTAATGCCGCCCATGCTGGAGTATGTCGAGTCGCTTCTGACAGGAACCGGTCAGGATACGGATTTGTTTACCTTCAAGCTCGTTGACCAGTTGTCCGGCCGTACGATGGGCCTGAGAGCGGACATGACCACGCAGGTGGCCAGGATCGACGCACACCTGATCAATCGAAGAACGATTACACGCCTGTGCTATGCCGGCAGTGTGCTGCATACACGGCCTGCAGGACTCCAGTCCACGCGCGAGCCTTTCCAGATCGGGGCAGAAATATACGGCTACGCCGGGCTGGAAGCTGATGCCGAAATCCAGGCCCTGGCCCTGGCCTCACTGAAGGTGGCAGGTATTTCAGGAATAAGCCTGAATCTGTCGCATGCCGGTCTTCTCAAATCACTGGTAGCGGATGATCCGGTTGCCAAAAGAAATGCGCCGCAACTTTTCGATCTCCTGGAAACCAAGGATATGCCGGGTCTGGATGAACTGACAGCCAGATGCCACCCGCTGACCCGGAAAGCACTGATGGCGTTGCCGGATTTATATGGCGATATCAGTATTCTGAAAGAAGCCAAAAGGGTGCTGCCGTCCAATGCCGGTATTACACTGGCCCTGAATGATCTGGAATATCTTGCCCGTGTTGCGGATTGTGAGCGTGTGACGATTGATCTGGCTGACCTGAATGGATACCACTATCATAGTGGCATAATGTTTGCGGCCTTTGTGCCGGGACTGCCCAATGCGCTGGCGCGCGGGGGGCGGTATGATCATGTTGGGGAAGCCTTCGGACGTTCGCGTCCTGCGACGGGCTTTTCAATGGATTTACGTGAACTTTCACGACTGCTGCCACCGGCAAAAGCACGCTCTGCCATTCACGCACCGTGGAGTGATAATGCGGCATTGTGCGAGCAGATCCGGAAGTTGAGAAATGCCGGAGAAATTGTCATTTGTGATTTGCCGGGTTCCCGGGCCGGGTACGATGAATTTGTTTGTGACCGGGAACTGGTTGCAGATGGCGATAACTGGATACTGAAAACTGTAGATAAGGAATAACGGAATAGACATGGCCAGAAATGTAGTAGTAATCGGCACCCAGTGGGGTGACGAAGGAAAGGGAAAAATCGTTGATTGGCTGACTGACCATGCGCAAGGTGTTGTGCGTTTTCAGGGCGGACATAATGCCGGTCATACGCTGGTGATTGGCGGACAGAAAACGGCACTGCAGCTGATTCCATCAGGCATCATGCGCCCTGGTGTGGCCTGCTATATCGGTAACGGTTGTGTCCTTTCCATTCCTGATCTGCTGCGTGAGATCGACCAGCTTGAAGCAGCGGGGATTGAGGTGGTTTCGCGCCTGAAGGTGTCTGAAGCCTGTCCTGTTATTCTTCCCTATCATGCTGTTTTGGACCAGGCGCGCGAACGCGCCAGGGGGGATGCAAAAATCGGCACAACGGGTAAAGGCATTGGCCCGGCCTATGAAGACAAGGTTGCCAGAAGGGCGATACGTGTTTCCGATCTGTTAAATGAAAAACGTTTTACGGAAAAATTGCGTGAGAACATGGATTATCACAATTTTGTTCTGACGCGTTATCTTGGTACGGATCCGGTTGATTTCGAGAAAACGCGGGATGATACCCTTGCCATGGCTCCCCGTGTCAGGCCGCTTGTTGCTGATGTATCGACAGCACTGCACCAGGCTTACCAGTCAGGTGCCAGCCTGCTTTTTGAAGGGGCGCAGGGCAGTCTTCTGGATGTGGATCATGGCACTTATCCCTATGTCACTTCCAGTAATTGCGTTGCCGGCAATGCTGCTGCCGGAGCGGGTATCGGCCCGGGCATGCTGCACTATATCCTGGGAATTACCAAGGCCTATACAACGCGTGTGGGTTCCGGTCCGTTTCCTTCGGAACTGCCGCTTGACAGCGGCATTGGCAAACACCTTTCCGAGGTGGGCATGGAGTTCGGTACGGTTACCGGGCGTCAGCGCCGGTGCGGATGGTTTGATGCGGCTCTGCTGAAACGATCCATCCAGATTAACGGTGTCACAGGTCTTTGCCTGACCAAGCTGGATGTGCTGGATGGACTGGAAACCATCAAGATCTGTACAGGCTATAAATTTGATGGGCGCATGATTGATATTTTCCCTTCCAATGCGGAGGATGCGGCACATTGCGAGCCGGTTTATGAAGAGATGCCGGGGTGGAAGGAAAGCACGATTGGCACACAGTCCATGGACAGGCTGCCTGCCAATGCACAGGCGTATGTTCGCCGGGTCGAAGAACTGGCCGGCATCCCGGTTGATATGGTATCTACCGGGCCTGACCGCGAGGAAACGCTGGTATTGCGTCACCCGTTCAAGGCTTGAGTCAGGCAGATACTTAAAGAAAAAGGAACCTGGTACCAGGTTCCTTTTTTGTTATGTCCATGCCGGATTGCCGGATCAAACGTGCGGCTTGCTCGCCATGACGCCATTTGTCCGTTGAATCCAGTTACGGATTTTCATGACATCCGCGATACGGGAATCCTTGCCTTTGGCATCAAGAAAAACCATGACGATCGGACGTTCTTCAATGATGGCCTGCATGACCAGGCAATTGCCGGCGGCAGAAATAAAGCCGGTTTTCTGTAGTTCGATGTTCAGGTTAGGGTTGTGCACCAGCCTGTTCGTGTTGGAGTAATGCACCGGCTGAAAACCATCATTGATGACATATCCTGTATCAGTCGAGAACTGGCGCAGTATCGGATACTGGGCTGCTGCCATGACGAGTTTGGCGAGATCCTGTGCGCTGGCGACATTATCGCTGGAGAGGCCGGTTGTATCCACATAGTAGGTATGTGACATGCCCAGTACGCGGGCCTTGACATTCATGGCAGCAACAAAGGCACTGTAGCCGCCCGGGTAATTGCGTCCCAGTGCGGCAGCAGCACGGTTTTCCGAACTCATAAGCGCCAGGTGAAGCAGGTTGCCCCGGGTTGTTTTCGTGCCGACTTTCAGGCGCGAACTGATAGCCCTGGCGGCGTCATCCCTGGTGATTTCAATAATCTCACTCATGTCCTGCATGGATTCAACTACAACCAGCCCTGTCATGAGTTTGGTGATGGAAGCCATCGGGAGGGCAATATTGGCATTTTTCTGGAAAAGCACGCCGAGCGTGGATTGGTCCAGCACATAAGCTGCGCTTGAGCTCAGGGAAAGCGGATCGGCCGTTTTATCAAGGCCTGCCAGTTGTGCAACAGAAAAGGTGGTCCTGGCAGAGGGCGGTGTGAATTCAGGGAACATGATCGGCGCGAGCTTGGCAGAACCGCGCTGATAGTTTACCAGTGTGTGCCCCTGATCCTGAGCAAGAAGCTTTCTGGTGGCAGTGACCCTGCTGTCCACAACAATTTCACCGGATGGCTTGCGGGTTGCATGCACACGGTTGCCGGCAGGTGTTTTCGCCTTCTTTTTCTTTGCAACAACCGTCGCTTTTTTCTTTGCTGCAGGCTTTTTAGGCGCAGCCTGAACAGACAGCGATCCAAATGCAAAGAGCATCAGAAAAGAAATCAGTCCATATTTCAGTTTGCGCATAACAATTTCCCCAAAGAAATATTTTTCATCATTATAGCAATGATTTGCCCTAAGGCAACATTTTTATTTGCGAGAAACCTTATAGAAAATTTCATGGAAAAAATAGGCTTGCTATTTGAAATATAACAGAAAAATCAAAGAAGTTATCTCTTTTTCAACGTTTTTTTTTGATTTGTTTTGAGTAAATCTTTATCGCTTTTTTTTATGAAAGCTGTCATGGTGCAATGGTATTATAAGCCTTTTGTGTTCGTCTATTTATTGCTTGAATTGTGCGGCTGACCTCTATCAAATTATCCGGGTTTAAATCCTTTGTTGATCCTACGACTATCCAGATACAGGGACAGCTCGTTGGGGTTGTCGGCCCCAATGGGTGCGGGAAATCCAATATTATTGATGCCGTACGCTGGGTGCTGGGCGAGTCACGCGCATCGGAGCTGCGCGGTGAATCCATGCGCGATGTCATCTTTAACGGAACAACAGAGCGCAGACCTTCCGGGCGTGCTTCTGTTGAACTGGCTTTTGACAATGATGATGACCGGGTTTTTGGACAGTGGGGCCGGTATGACGAACTTGCCGTCAGGCGAGTCCTGATGCGTGAGGGAGGGTCTTCCTACCATATCAACAATATGAATGTCCGGCGTCGGGATATCCAGGATATTTTCATGGGAACCGGCCTGGGGCCCCGTGCCTACGCTATTATCGGACAGGGCATGATTGCCCGCATTATTGAGGCGCGCCCTGAGGAATTGCGTATTTTCCTGGAGGAGGCGGCAGGTGTTTCGAAGTATCGTGAACGCCGCCGTGAAACCGAAAATCGCCTTCAGGACACACGGGAAAATCTGACTCGTGTGTCGGACATCCTGCGTGAGATTAACCAGAGTCTTGAGAAACTGGAAGAGCAGGCGGTTGTGGCCGAAAAATACTATGCCCTGCAAAAAGAGCAGGACGAAAAGCAGAAGCTGCTCTGGCTGCTTGAAAAGAAAAATGCGGAAGAGGAGCATGCGCGGCTGACTGTTGAGGCTGAAAAAGCCAAAACCGCACTTGAAGCAATGAATGCGGATGTTGTCCGGCATGAAGGTATCCTGGAAGCATTGCGGCAGCAGCACTCACAGGCGAGCGACGAACTTCATGCAGCCCAAGGCGGCCTTTACCAGACTAATGCCAGTATCGGCAGCCTGGAAGCGGAAATCCGTTATGTGATCGAATCCCGTAATCGTCTGCAGGCCCAGATTGGTTCTTATACGCAACAACGCGAACAATGGCAGAGTCAGGAACAGACCTATCTTGCCGAGCATGAAGCGGCTGGACTCCAGTTGCTTGAGATGGCCGTATCCTGTGAAGCAGCACGCCAGGTGGTTGAACAGCTTGTGCAGGCGCTGCCGGATATTGAAGAGGCTTGGCGCAAGGCGCAGGCAAAATGCAGTGAATTGCATGACCAGGCTTTACAGATACGCCAGCAGATCGCACTTTCTTCTGCGGGTCACAAAAATATTACCGGTATTCTGTCTGATCTGTCGATGCGACGTGAGCGGCTGACCCAGGAAAAAAGCGGCATGGATGCGCCTGATGAGGCGGCATTTCAGGCATTGCAGCATGATCAGGCTGAAAAGGAAATGCAGCTTGCCGGACAACATGACCGGCTTGCTATTTTGCAGGATCGGCATCCTGATCTGGAAGAAAAGCGCCGTGTGTCCCAGGAGCATGTTGAGAGGCGCACGGCAGAACTGGCGCAGATTGATGCGCGCCTTTCTGCTCTTGTTCAGATCCAGGAGCGTTCACAGGCACAGGGTGAAACGGAATCCTGGCTGCGAAAATATGAGCTGGCTGACTTACCGCCGGTCTGGCACCGGCTGCAGATAGAATCCGGCTGGGAAGCTGCACTGGAGTCGGTATTAAGCGACCGGATTTTTGCACGTGAGATGTCACGCCTGGAGTGGGTGGATTCATTTATGAGTGACCCCCCTGTATCCAGGCTCAGTTTTTTTACAACAGCGGCATCCGGTGGGAATGCCGCTTTCGGGGCGCAAACCGCTTCTGGCGATCTGGTGCCTTTCTTCAGCCTGCTCAAGCTGCAGGACCAGCGCCTTGCCCCTGTTCTGTCAGAGTGGTTAAGCCGCATCTTTGTCGCGGCCGATATGAAAGACGCATTGGCCCGGCGGCAGGCGTTGCCGGATGGCGGCTGCTTTATCCTGAAGCAGGGGCACCTGGTTGATCGCCAGAGTGTCCGGTTTTATGCGCCGGAATCGGAAAAAGAAGGGATGTTTGCCCGCCAGCAGGAGATTGAAAATCTTGCTGCGCGCTTGCAGGAGGGGCAGAAACTCCTGCAGGCAGAACGCATGCAACTGGTGCAGCGCGAATCCGATGTTCTTCAGTGCAACCGGGAAATACAGGAAGTTCACCAGCGTGCAACCGAACTCACCAGAGAATTGCATGCCATTCAGTTGCAGGTGGTTCGCCAGTCGGAGTTGCGTGACCGCTATTTGCAGCGAAACAGCCAGATTGCATCGGTTCTGGCGGAAATAGCAGCCCAGGAAAGTGAGCAGCGCGAGATGCTGGCGGTTGAAGAGGTGCGCATGGAGGAGCTTGATGCATCCCTGGCGGATATGCAGTCACAGGAAGAGGCTGCGCGCGATATCCTGCTGGAAAAAGAAGGGGAGCTTGCCGTTTTCCGCCAGCGTATCCGCGATAGTGAGCGTGCCTCGCAAGAGGCGGAGTTCGCCGAAAAATCCCTGAAAAACCGGATTGATGAATTGGCAAGACATATTGAAACGGCCCGGGAGCAGGCCATGCAAATGTCGAACAATGTCCAGCAGGGCCAGCTTTCGCTGCAGGAACTGGACGACAAGGTGGCGCAGGAGAATCTTCAGGCATTGCTTGAGCAGCGGCTTGATCAGGAAAAAACGCTGGGTATCCTGCGGCAGAATCTGGAGGATGTGGCACAGAAACTCCGCGAAGCACAGGAACAGCGCATGGAGGTGGAGAAAAATCTTCAACCCCAAAGAGATCTGATTGTGAGCATGCAGCTAAAGGAGCAGGCTGCGCGGATCAATGTTGAACAGTATGCGCAAAAACTGGAGGAGGCCGGGGCCGATGTGGCCGTCCTGACAGAACGTTTGCACCCTGGTCTCAAATCCTCTTCCCTCCAGTCGGAAGTGACCCGCCTTTCCAACGCGATTATGGCTTTGGGCGCCGTTAACCTGGCGGCAGCCGGTGAACTCTCGGAAACACAGCAGCGCCGTAATTTTCTTGAAGAACAGCATACTGATCTGATGGCCGCCATTGAAACGCTTGAAGATGCCATCCGGCGTATTGATCGTGAAACACGTACATTGCTGCAGAATACGTTTGATCAGGTGAATGGCCATCTTTCAGAGCTTTTTCCAATGCTCTTCGGCGGGGGGCAAGCCAGTCTCATTATGACCGGAGATGAAATTCTGGATGCCGGTGTGCAGATTATGGTGCAGCCTCCGGGCAAGAAAAATGTCACGATTCATCTGCTGTCCGGTGGAGAGAAGGCGCTGGCTGCAATTGCACTGGTCTTTTCTCTTTTTCAGCTGAATCCGGCGCCTTTCTGTCTGCTGGATGAGGTGGATGCGCCGCTGGATGATGCCAATACTGAGCGTTTCTGCAATATGGTCAAGCGCATGTCGGCAAAAACACAGTTTTTGTTTGTCTCTCATAATAAAATTGCAATGGAAATGGCCCAGCAGCTGATTGGCGTTACCATGCAGGAGCAGGGCGTTTCGAGAATCGTCTCCGTGGATATTGAAAAAGCAACAGAACTTTCTAATGAGGTCCAGGCAGCATGACAGAGTTGCAGATCAGTCTGATCGTAATTGGTGCAGTTATTATCATTGGCGTTATTGTTTATAACAAATGGCAGGAGTATCGGGCGCACAGAAAGGTTGAGCGTGCCTTTGCCAATGCGCCGGAAGATGTCCTGATGCAGACGGCATCATCTGAGGATAGTGATGTCCGCCGGGAACCGGTTTTTTTCCAGAATACGGTCACTGGTGTCAGCCTGGAAGATCCGGCCAGATACGCTTCCATATCCATTACCGGCCTGGATCACGTCCAGGATGATGATACAGATGATCTGGCAGAGGCAGAAGAGGGCGGGATCGCCGAAGAGGTAGAGGTGATTGAAGCGGAGACCGAAGCAGAGGTGCCCGCTGAAACAATCAGAGAGCCGTATATCGATCTGGATGATGATGCAGATGAGCCGGTAGACGCATCGGTCGCCGGTACGGAATCTAGGGAGGAAGAGCCGGATGTGCCGCCTGTGCCGCCAGCACCCCGGGCATTGCCTGTTGATGATCTGATTGATTATGCGATTCCGTTAAATCTTGAAGAGCCGGTTCGGGCGGAGAAACTGCTGCCGTTGATGCAATCCTTGCGTTATACCGGAAACAAGCCGGTTCATTTTATCGGGCTGGTTCGTGATGTACAAACGGCAGAAGAATCATGGCAACCTGTCATACAGGGAGGAATTTACCTTCAGTTGAAAGCGGGGGTGCAACTGGCAAACCGTGCCGGCGCCATCAATGAAATTGAGTATTCCGAATTGATCACACGCCTCAGGCAAATGGCTGACAATATCGGCGCAGAGCCGGAAGTGCCTGACATGACTGATGTGCTGAAGGCAGCCCGGGAACTGTACCAGTTTGTTGCGCAGCATGATGCCAGGCTGGGTATCAATGTCCGCACCAATGGCGCACCCTGGTCGCTCAAAACCCTGATGGCGGTACTGGAGCGCCAGAAACTGGATTTGCGCCCGGATGGTTTTTTTGTCATGCACGATACGGACGGCAGCGTGCTGTTTTCTCTTACCATTAATACCGTTGCAGCATCCGAGACCGCTTCACGCTTTACACTGCTGCTGGATGTCCCCTGTGTCGCACAGGAAAAAGACGGTTTTGGCGTGATGGTGCAGTGTGCTAAAAACCTGTGCCAGCGGCTGAACGGAATTCTGGTGGACGATGATGACCGGATGCTGTCAGACCCCATGCTGAATGATATAGCTGGTCAGGTCAATGTCTTTTATGAAGAAATGAAAACCGCATCGATTCCTGCCGGTTCTGTTCGTGCCATGAGGCTGTTTAACTGATTTATGCAGGGCGATTTTTTCAAGGCGACAACAGGTGACAGTCCGCAGGAAAGGGCGGCGTGGTTGCGTCAGGAGTTGAACCGGCACAATTATGCCTATTACACGCTCGATAATCCCACGATTCCCGATACGGAATATGACCGGCTTTTTCGTGAACTGCAGGACATTGAGGCTGCCCATCCCGAACTGGTTATGCCGGATTCCCCGACTCACCGTGTCGGAAGCGTTTCCTCAACACAGTTTGCCCCGGTTACGCATTCTGTTCCCATGCTGTCGTTGCAAAACGGGCTGGCCGAAGAGGAAGTAGCGGCTTTTGACAGTCGTGTCCGGGAACTGTTGGGGCATGACAGTATTGAATATGAGGCGGAACTCAAATTTGACGGATTGGCTGTCAGCTTGCGGTATGAAGATGGCATTCTGGTCCAGGCGGCAACACGGGGCGATGGTTTTATCGGAGAGGACGTCACTGCCAATATCCGGACTATCCGGAGTATCCCGTTGGCGCTGCTGCCGGGGCAGCGTCCGCATGTGGTTGATGTGCGCGGTGAAGTATTGATGTTCAAGCCTGATTTCGACAGGCTTAACGAAGCCCAGCAGGCCAGTGACCAGAAGGAATTCATCAATCCGCGCAATGCGGCAGCAGGTAGCCTGCGCCAGAAAGATCCGGCTGTAACAGCCGGACGCAAGCTCCATTTTTTTGCCTATGGTATTGGTACTCTGGAAGGGATGACAATGCCACAGACACAGGCAGCCATGCTGGACTGGCTTGAAAAGGCGGGATTGCCCGTTTGCCCGGAGCGGAAAGTCGTGCGTGGGCTGGATGGCCTGCTGGCCTTTTTTCGGGTGATTGAAGGGCGGCGTGATAGCCTTCCTTATGAGATTGATGGACTGGTTTACAAGGTAAACAGTCTCAAAGAGCAGGAACAACTGGGGTTTGTCTCCCGTGCCCCGCGTTTTGCCATTGCGCATAAATTCCCTGCGCAGGAGGCGCTGACCCGTGTGCTGGATATTGATGTACAGGTTGGCAGAACAGGAGCATTGACGCCGGTAGCCCGTCTGGAGCCGGTATTTGTCGGCGGCGCAAATGTAACGAATGCCACGCTGCATAATGAGGACGAGGTTCACCGCAAAGATATTCGCGTCGGGGATACCGTGATTGTTCGCCGGGCCGGTGATGTCATTCCTGAAGTGGTCGCCAATGTTCCGGAAAGACGGCCCGATGGTACGGTTATCTTTCATCTGCCTGCTGCCTGCCCGGTTTGCGGTTCGCCGGTAATCAGGCCGGAAGGCGAAACCATCGCGCGCTGCTCGGGAGGATGGGTTCGCTGCCCGGCGCAAAAGAAAACGGGTCTGCAGCATTTTGCCTCAAGAAAGGCCATGAATATTGATGGCCTGGGAGAGCAGTTGATTGAGCAGCTTGTTGATAAAGGCATGGTGAATACGGCTGCGGATTTGTATACCCTGCCTCTTGCTGATTTCGCCGGCCTTGACCGCATGGCGGAAAAGTCGGCGCAAAATCTGGTGCAGGCACTGGATATTTCGAAAAAAACGACGCTGCCGCGTTTTTTATATGCGCTTGGTATCCGTCATGTCGGTGAATCAACAGCAAGAGCCCTGGCGCAGCATTTTGGATCAATTGACAGTCTGGCAGATGCAACGGAAGAGCAATTGCTTGAAGTTGCCGATGTCGGCCCTGTCGTTGCCGCGTCGATCAAAACGTTTTTTGCCGACGCTGAAAGCCGCAATTTGATTGCCAGGCTCAGGGAAAATGGCGTGACATGGGCCGAGCAGGCAGTACAGACAAAAGAAGAGGGATCCTTGTTGCACAAAACGTTTGTGCTGACAGGTACCCTTGATTCTCTTACCCGGGAAGAAGCGGCAGAAAAAATAGAGGCATTAGGCGGTAAAGTAACCGGCTCGGTGTCAACAAAGACGTCGTATCTTATTGCCGGTAAAAATCCTGGCAGCAAATTGCGCCGTGCAGAGCAGTTAGGTATTACCATATTGGACGAGAAAAATTTTTGCGAATTAATAAACCATGAAAAAAGTCACTAAGGCTGTTTTTCCGGTTGCCGGTTTCGGCAGCCGCTTTCTTCCTGCAACCAAGGCACAGCCCAAAGAGATGTTGCCGGTGGTTGACAAGCCCCTGATTCAGTATGCGGTCGAGGAGGCTGTTTCCGCAGGCATTACCGAAATGATTTTTATTACCGGGCGCAACAAGCGGGCGATCGAGGATCATTTTGACAAGGCATATGAACTGGAGTCCGAACTGGAGGCGGCAGGCAAGGTCAATCTGCTGGAGCAGATCCAGGATATCCTTCCTCCCAACGTCAATTGCATCTACATCCGTCAGCAGGTGCCGCTGGGCCTGGGGCATGCTGTACTGTGCGCGCGGCCTGTTGTGGGCGACGATCCTTTTGCCGTGATTCTGGCTGATGATTTCATGGATGTGCGTCAGGGACAGCCTACCGTCATGAAGCAGATGGTTGAGGTATACGAACGCGAAGGCAAGAGTATCCTGGCTGTTTTGCATGTGCCGCGGGAAAGCACCCGGCAGTACGGTATTGTTGCTTCATCGCCTTATATGCAGAATCTGGAATTTGTGAATACCATTGTTGAAAAACCGGAGCCGTCAGAGGCGCCATCAAATATGGCGGTTGTAGGGCGCTATATCCTGAATGCCTCGATTTTTGATCATCTCGCCGGGCTGGGTAAAGGTTCGGGTGGCGAAATACAGCTCACCGACGGTATTGCTGCACTGATGAAGCACGAACAGATACTGGCGTACCGCTATCATGGCCGTCGCTACGATTGCGGATCGAAAATAGGTTATCTTAAAGCGACCGTTGCCATGGGACTGAAACATCCTGAGGTGATGAAAGAGTTCAATGATTTCATTTCCGAGCTCAATGTAGGGCAACGATAAGGAGAGGGTATGAGTGTCAGGCCGATTCTGAAAATGGGTGATCCGCGTCTGTTGCGTCCGGCAAGACCAGTCACGGAATTTGGTACGCCGGAGCTGGAAGCGCTCCTGGAGGACATGTTCGAAACGATGGCCGCCGCAGATGGCGCGGGCCTGGCTGCGCCACAGATTGGCGTGCCGCTTCAGGTCGTGATTTTCGGTTTTGAGGAGAATTCGCGTTACCCCGAAGCACTCGCTATTCCCAAAACTATCCTGATCAACCCGGTTATTCGTCCTGTTGGTGAGGAAATTGAAGAAGCGTGGGAAGGTTGCCTGTCCCTGCCGGGAATGAGAGGGGTGGTTCCTCGCTGGGCCAGGGTTCACTATGAGGGCTACGACCAGAACGGTGAGCGGGTCAGCCGGGAGGCAACCGGTTTTCATGCAAGGGTGGCACAGCATGAGTGCGACCATCTCAACGGTATTCTCTATCCCATGCGGATGGATGATCTGTCGCTTTTTGGATTTATTGATGCCATGAATGCGGCGGTTCCCGAAGAATAGCCCGGCACAGACCGGCAATTTTTCAGGCAGGCGTCTGTACACAGTATGGCCGCCTGTTCTGTTTTCAGATCATGTGATTTATGATAAAATTAACATGTAAGGTACAGGATCACGATACCTAATCAGTGGGTATTTCGCCTTATCACGTTGTATCTTCGATGCAATGTCTCCGATCCCGACGCACCTAATCAGCGGGTGCCAAATCACTGTATTTGTGCCTGATAAATATCTGGCTGCCAGGTATTTTGTTCAGGACCTGAAACCGACAGCAATATTCAACAATATTGTTTGCATAAATACACGCCCAGTGCATTTGGCAGGATGATCCGTACTTGCTGCGTCAAGATGTCGAATCCGGTTTTCTGCCACGTCTGCACGGGAAGTGAAGGAGAACGTGATGAGTTTCGATATACATGAAATGCCCATTTCCACAATCCGCAGTGAACTTTTAACCGACCAGGTCACAAACGCGTCGTCCGGTTATGGCAGTGCCGCCGAATCGGAAGGTAATTGCGCGACCGCAGCGACATCCGGCAATGCCAGTCAGTCCTATTCTTCTGGTTATTACAGCCGGGCTGCGGCATCCGGTAACAACAGCATCGCTGAAGCGATGGGTAATTGCAGTGCTGCGGCATCTGCAGGTAACAATTGCGTTGCCGAATCAATGGGTTCATACAGTAAGTCCGCCGTGTCCGGCAACGGCAGTATGGCTTCCGCATCAGGCCGAGAGTCCATTGCCATGGTCGCGGGCCTTTACGGCAAGGCAAAAGCCGGAGAAAACGGTGCTTTTGCCTTGCCATGGCGTGATGGACGGCAGATTCGCATTGCTGTGGGTGTCGTTGGCGAAAATGGTATCAAGGCTGATGCATGGTACCGCGTCAACAGTCAGGGACAACTGGTCGAAGTAACCGACTATACGCTGAATGTCATGTATGTGCCTGATTCAGCTTATGTTTATGATTGCTGATCAGCATTGAGCAGGCCGGATCAAGGTCTGTCAGCACAAGGAAGCTGTGTGGTATTTCCTCTTCTTCAGAGCGTCTCTTGTGCTGGCAGGTCCCGGGATCAGGATTCATCGCGGCCGGCAATTTAATGAGTCCCGCCCCTAAAATTCCTCATCCGGGCGCAGGTAGCGCCATTGTCCGGGCGGGAGATCGCCAAGCCTGATCTTGCCGACACGGACACGCTTTAAGCCGACAACTTTCAGGCCAACCGCTTCACACATCCGGCGGATTTGCCTTTTCTTGCCTTCGCGCAGCACAAAGCGGAGCTGATCCTCGTTTTGCCAGCTGACCTGGGCCGGCAGCAGGGGTTTGCCATCCAGTTTCAGGCCATGTCTCAGGAGTTTCAGCTTGTCGTCCGGCAGTTTCCCGGGGAGCGTATGGCGTACCCTGACGAGATATTCCTTTTCCACTTCTGTTTCCTGCCCGATCAGCCGTTTGGCAATACGCCCGTCCTGCGTCAGGACCAGAAGCCCTACAGAATCAATATCCAGGCGGCCGGCAGGGACAAGGCTTTTCAACTGGCGCGGATGGAAACGCTCTTTTGCGGTATCGGCAGACCAGTGCGTCTTTTCATTGACAAGCGCTACGGCCGGTTTGTATCCGTCTTCAGCCTGTCCACTAACATACCCCATTGGTTTGTTAATCAGGATAGTTACTTTTTTTGCCTGTTCTGTCTGCGCTTTTTTTTCGATCGTGATTTTCTGGTCAGGACGGATTTTAGTACCCAGCTGAGAGACGATTTCGCCATCAACACGTACCCAGCCGCGTTCAATCCACTCATCCGCCTCGCGACGCGAGCAGATTCCCAGTTCAGACATGCGCTTGGATAAACGGACGGTATCAGTCATAGGGCAAATTTATACGCTGAGGATATCAATCAGGTCGGTTTCGAGCTGAATCTGGTTTTTGGATTGTTTCAGGTAGTCTCCGCTGACCAAGAAAACATCTTCAACCCGTTCTCCCAATGTCATGATTTTGGCAGTATGCAGGTTGATGTGCGAGCGTCTGAGTACCTGCGCAATGGCATACAGAAGGCCGTTTCTGTCATTGGCCACGATGGAAAGGATAAACCGTTCTCCGCTGGCGTCAGGCCGCAGGTCGACATTCGGTGTGATCGGGAAGGTGCGGGATTTCCGGGACAGCCGGCCTTTTTCCGGCTCAGGAAGCGGGACATCTGATTGCAGCACTTCGGTCAGGTTATGTTCGACGAGGTTGATGATATCCCGGTAGTTCCTGGAGAAAGTCTGCTCGGTTACCAGGAAAGTATCGAGAGCATAGCCATGGTTTGTCGTGTGAATCTTGGCATCCAGAATACTGAAATTCCGGCGAGAGAAATAGCCGCATATCCGCAAAAAAAGATCAGGTTCGTCGCGCGTATAAACCGTTACCTGGAGGCCCTCCCCGATGGGCGAGAGCCTGCATTTGACAACAGGCTCAATCGTATCGGTCCGGTAGTAAAGCATGCGGGTCTGCCAGGCAATATCCGATGCATCATGCCGGATAAAGTAGCCGATATCCAGATGCTTCCATAGTGTCTCATGGGCGTGTTCAGGCAGGCCATACAGTCTCAGGGATGCCAGTGCTTCAGCCTGTCGATGCGCCAGCTCATGGTCAACCGAAAGTATTTCACCCCCGAGAACACGCAGCGTCATATGGTACAGATCTTCCAGCAGCTTGCTTTTCCATGCATTCCATATCTGTGGGCTGGTGCCGCGTATATCGGCTACGGTCAAAAGATACAGGGCTGTGAGGCGCCGTTCGTTTTTGATCAGATCGGCAAACTCCCTTACAACCTCAGGGTCAGACAGGTCCCGTTTCTGGGCAACGTGTGACATAGTGAGGTGGTGTTCAACCAGAAAGACAATCAGTTCAGTATCTTCTTCGGGCAGATCATGCTGCTGGCAGAACTGCCTGGCATCAGCCATCCCCAAAACGGAATGGTCGCCGCCCCGGCCTTTGGCAATATCGTGAAAGAGTGCCGCAACATACAGCAGCCAGGGGCGCGAAAAATTGGCCATCAATTGGCTGCAGAAGGGATATTCATGCGCATACTCGGTTAGGGTAAAGCGATGCAGATTGGCAATAACAATCAGGATGTGCTGGTCTACCGTGTATTGATGAAAGAGATCATGCTGCATCTGGCCGATGATTTTGCCGAAATTGGGCAGGTAGCGGCCAAGAATGCCCATTTCATTCATGTGTTGCAATGCGCGAGAGGAAAAACGCGGCGATTGTAGAATCTGGAGAAAAAGAGCATGGTTGACGGGGTCGCGACTGAATTTTTTATCAATATGCGGGCGCGCATGCCATAGTGCGCGCAGTGAGCGCGCTGTCATGTTTTTCAGGTCGGAACGCTGTGCCAGCAGCAGGAAAACCTCAAGCATCGCGGAAGGATGCCGTGTGAACGTGTCATCTTTAACGATATCAATGAAATCACTGACTTTATTGAAGCGCTCGTTAATTGGCTCGGGTTCGTGCGTCTGTGGAAAAAGCCGGGCCTCCAGATTCTGGAGCAGAATAATATTCAACTGCCGAACGATTCTGGCGGCCAGGTAATAATGCTGCATCAGATATTCGCTGGCATGCCGCGCATCAAGCGGCTTTTTGGCTTTTTTGAAATGAAACGCCTGGGCTACCGGTATCTGGATATCAAACAAAAGCCGGTCTTCTGCGCGCTGTGTCTGGATATGCAGGCGTATACGAATACTCTTCAGGGTACGTTCGGTTTTCCGGAGCTGTTCGGCCTCGGTCCGGGTGATCAGCCCTCGTCTTGCCAGTTCTTCCCAGGAGTTGCCCAGTCCGGCTGCCTTGGCCACCCATAAAATCACCTGCAGGTCGCGCAGTCCACCAGGGCTTTCCTTGCAATTTGGTTCCAGGCTGAAAGGCGTATCTCCCAGTTTCTGGTGGCGCTGGCGGGTTTCCAGTATCTTGGCCAGGAAAAAAGACTGGGCATTCATCGCGATGTCATAGCGTTTGAGTAATTGCCGGAACAAATCACGACTGCCTGTTATCAGGCGGGCTTCCAGAAGGCTGGTTTGTATGGTGATGTCATTGGCCGATGCATGCAGACATTCTTCAATCGTTCGCACGCTGTGCCCGATCTGCAGTCCCAGGTTCCAGATGGTCTGGATGAACAATTCCAGCTTTTCCTGGAGGGCTCCATCCGGCGATCTTGGCAGGAGAATCAGCACATCCACGTCAGAATAGGGAAAAAGTTCTCCTCTTCCGTATCCGCCAACGCCAACGAGCGCATTTCCCGGCGGTATGCCAATCTCCTTCCATGCCTGCAGCAATGCCGCATCCACGTTGCGGCAGAGGGTTTTTAAAAGCCGTTCCGGCCTGGGATCATGCAGATAAGCTGCAATGGCAGTCTGCCGCTGCTCGGACAATTGCTGTTTCAGAGTCTGCTTTGTCACTGACACGGCGGTGTTTCCGGCTGTTTTCAGGTGTTGGTGACAAAAGCCGGTGGCGGCGGCATATTGGGAGACGTTGTCAGAATTTCATAACCGGTTTCTGTCACCAGTAAGGTATGTTCCCATTGTGCGGAAAGACTGCGGTCTTTGGTTCGGATTGTCCAGCCGTCATTCATTTCGCGAATTTCCCTGCGTCCGGCGTTGATCATCGGCTCAACGGTAAAGATCATCCCGGGCTTGATCTGCGCAAGGGTGCCGGGTTTACCATAGTGAAGAACCTGGGGGTCTTCATGGAAGGATTTGCCAATGCCATGACCGCAGAATTCCCGGACCACGCTGTATCCGGCTTTTTCGGCGTGGGTCTGGATAACGTGGCCGATATCGCCGAGGTGAGCCCCGGGTTTGACCTGCATGATGCCCAGCCACATGCATTCATAAGTGATGTCAGAAAGCCGTTTGGCCATAATGCTGGGCGGGCCGGCAAAAAACATCCTGCTGGTATCACCATAGTAGCCATCCTTGATGACCGTGATATCAATATTCAGGGCATCGCCTTTTTTCAGAACCTTTCCTCCAGGAATACCATGACAGACCACATCATTAATGGAGATGCAGGTTGCTTTCGGGTAAGGGAAGTGACCGTGCGGCATGTAATTGAGCGGTGCAGGAATCGAACCCTGGACGTCTGTCATGTATTCATGGCACAGCCGGTCCAGTTCGCCTGTTGTGATACCCGGCTTGACGAAAGGCTCAATATAGTCAAGAACTTCTGCCGCCAGCCTGCAGGCGGTTCGTATACCATTAAGGTCTTCAGCGGAGGTATATTGCTTGATTGACATGATGAAACGTTTTCTGGATCAAAAGGAAACGCTCATTATAAGCGACTGTCGTCATTTTCGTCTGAAATGGCGCAAACAGAGGCAGAAGGAAAGCATATTCCTGCTATAATTTGGCACTTTCACGGGATATCCGTTTCCCGGCACGGAAAGGTGGCAGAGTGGTCGAATGCGCCGGACTCGAAATTCGGTAAGGGTTAATAGCCCTTCGTGGGTTCAAATCCCACCCTTTCCGCCATGAAAATAACGGGTTACAGGAAATCTGGATGCCGCGTTAACGCGGCATTTTTGTTTTGCGCATTGTTCCCGGGATATTGCTTGGGGTTGACAGCTCATTGCAGGTTCAAATCTCAACTTTATCTTGTGTTGGGATCATCAGAAGCATTGGCAATAACAAATCGAAATTTTTCCTTATTCATCGTGCTGAATTGCTCAGGCGCTATACCCCATGTATTCCACCTGAAATGCTGTGTTTCCGGTATGGCTTCAATTGCTTCAATGCCGCTGTAATCAAATGAAATGTCACTGAAAACCTGACTTTCATAAGCGCGTTTTAAGGCGTTTTCTGTAAACTGGCAGTCGGCGTTTTCCATGATGCTGTTGCCGGATTTTATTGCTTTTTTGCAGGCGATGAGCTGGTCGGTCGGAACGTAGTAGGATAACCGGGCATCAGTATGTTTAATTTCGTTTAGGCATGCTTTCATCTTTACGTCATGAAATTGAGCATGTGGCGGTATCTCAATAAGATATTTTTCTCCGTTTATTTTCTGTTTGCTTAAAAAGTCTCTGAATGTTTCACATGATTTTGCTGAATCAATATTTTTCATATCAAGCCAGAGTGACCTGTTATATTTTTTAGCGATTTCGATAATGGTTTCTGCCTGAAGATTAACGGTTTTTAACGGTGGATGGTAAACATTGATAGCGTTATCATCCTGAAGCACGAAATCAGCTTCGATGCAGGATGCTGTCATCGCTCCGCGGATAGCTTTGGCAAAGGAATTTGAACGGTGATAGCAGATTTGTGTTTCTGTATTGTTCCGGAAAGTTTGTGCAAAAAACCGGGTTGCAGTATCTGTTTTATCCTCAAATTTATACTTGTTATCAGGGGAAATAACTTTTTCTGTTCCCAGATTGATATAGGTAAACGTATTATATCTGTTCTTGTCCTCACGTATCAGAATAAGCTTTGTTTTGTCGTTATTTGAAGAACCGATAATGTTTAGTTTTTTTGATGTTTTTGCATTCATCAAATCAAGCAAGGTATCCGGAAATTGACTCAGCAAGGATATGGTGTTGTTTTCTCCCAGTGATTTATATTTTTTGAAGGTTTCAGAGTAATGGTTTTTTGCGAAGTTATTAAAATAAATGATAAATGGAATTCGGGCCATTTCGTGTGTGAAACGCGCTGAATCATGCCCCCACCCTGTATAAACAGATTCGCCATGATCTGAAAAGTAAATAAATATAACCGGTCTGTCGAGAGAGTTTATATACTTTATCGTTTGATTTAATGAAAAATCAATATATCTTATGGCTGAATCGTAGCTGTCAATATTATTCAAAATTTTCCTGTTTTTCAGTTTTTTTCCTGAAATGGCCTGATATTCGCTTGATTCCAGAAAAGTGTCTACCGGTTTTCTGAATTCCGGAGGAATTATTTCGTGGTATGGACCATGACCGGCATAAGAGTGGAGGAAAATGACCGCTGCCTGGGACTTGTCAATGTTGTCCACCGTTTCAGGAAGGTATTTGGCAAACAGATCGTGATCAAATGGTGAGTATCCAGATTGTTTTTTATTGTTGTATGTTCTGTAGGCGTGTTTGAATATGACATTGGCCCCACGATCATGTACACCATTTTGCCCCTGATTGCTGATCAGAAAAGTTGGAATACTGGACTTGCCCAGGATGTCAGGTAAGGCACTTCTTTTTTGTCTGTAAACAGGGAGAATGCTGTTTTCTTCCAGAGGAAGGCTTAGGGCTTCCAGGAGAGAGGGATTGGTGTGCGTATGTGTAGAGAATACGTTATTGAAAAACACGATATTGGGATCATTTTGCTTCATTTTTTTCAGGTTGGGCGTTGTGTTTCTCACATAATTGTATGCACTCATATTCATTGTGCCGGTTGATTCGCCAATGTAAACAATAACCAGTGGAGAGTCCGTAACAACTATTTTTTCATTTATTTCTCCGGAAAAATTTTTATCTATGTTCTTATAGAGAATGCGTGATTCTATAATTTCAAAAGCCATGTTTCCCCAAAAAACACCAACAGATAAAATAATAAGCAGAAATGAGATGATGTAAATTTTCTTTTTTTCATTTTTGTTATCATCAAAAATACGGCGTTTTTTTATATTTCTATAAATAATATAATAGAATATTAATCCATATATGAAGGATTTTACAAATGTCTTTATTGATGATGAAAAACGAACATTCGAATGAATTGTTTCAATGAAGAAAATGGCTTCTTTGAAATCAAAGTCATTTATCTCCATTAGTGAATCAATATTAACAAGGGTTATATAATCATAAATTGTTTGCGAATAAACTGCCCATAAAATGGCGATAATGGATAAGGTAAATGCACGAATTATTTTTTTGTCTATTATGGAGTTAATAATTGCAAATAATAAGCCGAAGAAAAAAATATAGACAAATATGTATTGCAGCAATCTTTCTGATTGCTTGTGAATGAGGCGTACAATTTTTTCTCCCGCCGGAAGGTTGAGCATTAAACATGCAATAAGAGATGAGTAAATGGAAACAAGGATGAAAAATAAAATAATTTGTTTTATTTTGTTTTTTTCTGGCGCCGCGCGAAAAAACCTCAGGGTTGAAAACTGGATAAATTTATAAAAAAATGGAAGTGTGGATAAAATAAACAGGCATGTTGTGATGTTGGTGCTGTATCTTTTATTTAATGAGAGAAACAGAGCAAAGATGATGCCAAAGAAAAACAGGTTAAACTCAGAAATAAATGATTTAATGTTTTTCATTTTCAGAAGATGGGAAATGCCTGCTGTAGTGGTGGAGCCTGGATACTGATTGTTTTTTATGGTGCCGTATCCGTGTTGTGCTGAGAGTTAAGCTGAAATTATATCTTGCCTGAGATGTTGTGGCAGCATAGATGGAGTTCAACTGACAGTCATAGCAGGCTATGCTTCTGCACCTGAAATGTGCTTTGTCGGGGATGGCGTGTGTTGATGTGAACGTTGTTTTTCGATCTTTTTTTATTCAGCCGGACGGACAGAAAAGTGACTCAGCCCCATATCAGCCTGCATGCCATAGGTTAATCTCAGGTTTTGGTATACCCGGGATATGGATTCTTCTTTTTGGGGACTGTATGCGGCAATCAGGCTTCTTATTTCTTTTTTTGCGTTTGTTGCGCCAATTTCCGGTTTGTAGCCCGCAACCATGCCGGTGGCATGCACAATGATGTTTTCCATGCCCTGTTCATCGTTCCCGCGGGCCACAAGCATGGCGTTCACCACATTTCCTGTTTTTTTGTCTACAGTGCCAATAATCGTGATCTGGTGGGTCGGGTTGCTTTGAAAGGTATCCTGATTGGGGCCGACTTTTATTTTGGGAATGTCTTCAATCCGGAAGGTTTTTTGAAGTTTTTCCATGCATTGGTTGAAACGCCTGGAGAAGTCTTCGGGAGAAACGCTCAACCGGTTCGCTTCTTCAACAGCGGTTTTTCTTGTTGCCGGTTTTGCCGGCGCATTGTCGGTACAGGCGGAAATGAAGAAGACACTGCAGAAAATCAGGGGAAAATAATATGTTTTCATAACGGTTTTCCAGGGTGCTTTTCAGGGGCATGACGGGATGATTCCCGCCGCCATGACCCTGTCTGCATGGCAGGGGGATAACGTTTTTATTATCGCATTAATTCTAAAAGAGGAATTTTTGACATGGAAACGCATGTAAAAGGCGTGTTATCGTATGGTGTCAGAAATGTGTCTGTTATGCCAATACCGGATTGATAGGGAAGTGTATGGAATTGATGATGGACGTTTTATGCCGTGAAAAAATCAGGCTGGAGGAAAAGCTCAGGTCAGCCGAAAAAAAGGAAGACGCGGAAAAAACGGATGATGAGAAACGGCTTGAAACGGTGAATAGCGATATTGAGCGGCTGGAAATGTATATCGACAGGTCCAGCATGCAGACCTGGTCAGAACTGCTTTTTGTGGATGATATTCGCCAGCGGGTCAGGCAAATACAGAAAGAACAGGCAGGGTAGGCGCCGGAAAGCTATCTGGTCTGGTATGAGGATGCCCATTCGTGTTTGCAGTCAGGACATACTCTGTCGGGAACGATGCCATTTTCATCAGGAAAGACAAGGCAGCCGCCAAAATATTTTTCTCCGGAACCGATCTCATGCGATATGCCGCCTGTTGTCTTGCCATAAGCAAGCGGTATGGCGGTGCTGCGGCATAGAGGACAGTGTTCTTGAGTAGTGTTCATGAATGATCCGGTTATTGTTGATTGCGTTGCGTGGATTAATCCCTGATGGCGCAAGTAGCGTACAATGGACGCTTATTTAAAAAACTGAATATTCATCCGACATTTATATTCGGGTCACAGCGGACGGTTTTCCTGAAAACGGCAGCGTATCCGTGTATTATTGATTTTATTATGTCAGATAATCAAAAGATGGTCGATAAAGCGGCCCCGGTTCCGCGTTTTGAAGATTTTGGCCTGGCCGAAAAAATTCTGCGGGCCTTGAATGATCAGGGCTATACATCTCCCACGCCTATCCAGCAAAAAGCCATTCCTGTTGTCCTGCAGGGAAGGGATGTCATGGGTGCCGCCCAGACAGGAACGGGCAAAACGGCCGGGTTTTCATTGCCGGTGATTCAGGCACTGCTTCCCGTAGCCAATACAAGCATGTCTCCGGCACGGCATCCTGTGCGGGCGCTTATTTTGACACCGACACGGGAACTGGCCGATCAGGTTGCCGACAATGTGCGCAATTATGCCCGTTATACCGGACTGCGCTCAGCTGTTGTGTTTGGTGGTGTGGATATGGCAGCGCAGACAGCCGCGCTGCGGGCGGGAGTCGAAATCCTGATTGCGACCCCCGGGCGTCTTTTGGATCATGTGCAGCAAAAATCGGTAAATCTGTCGCAGACCAGCATCCTGATTCTGGATGAGGCGGACCGCATGCTGGATATGGGTTTTCTTCCCGACCTGCAGCGCATTATCAACCTGTTGCCTAAAAAGCGGCAGAACCTGATGTTTTCCGCGACGTTTTCGCCTGAAATCAAAAAACTTGCGGCCACTTTCCTGAATGATCCGGTCACGATTGAAGTGGCAAGAAGCAATGCTGCGGCTGATACGGTGTCACAGACGGTTTATCAGGTGGATGAGGCCGACAAAAGTGAGGCTATTGCACATATTATCCAGAGCCAGAATCTGAAGCAGGTACTGGTTTTTACCAATACCCGGATCGGAGCATCCCGCTTGACGCGTTTGCTGGAAAAAAAGGGGATACGTTCGACGGCGATTCATGGTGACAAGACCCAGCCGGAAAGGATGGCGGCACTGGAAGCTTTTAAAAAAGGGGAAATTGATGCGCTGGTTGCCACTGATGTGGCGGCAAGGGGGCTGGATATTGTCGAGCTGCCGTGCGTGATTAATTATGATTTGCCCTTTACGGCGGAAGATTATGTTCATCGTATCGGCAGGACCGGCCGTGCTGGTGCCAGTGGCGATGCGATTTCCCTTTATTCTCCCAAGGACGAGCGTTGCCTTGCTGATATCGAAAAGCTGATCAAGCGAAAGCTACCGCGTACGGCGCTTGCCGGTTTTGACGGAAAGAAACGGCTTTCTGACAGACCGGCACCGAGGCAGCGGGAAAGCGGTCAGGGCTTGACGTCATCGGGCAAGCGCATGGAGCGCAGTCCTTATAAATCCGTTGCGCTTGAACGGAAAGGTAAACCTGACCCCTGGTTTGATAAACCATATGAGCCGGCGTCATCGTCAGACGTAACAGAAGAAAAGACGGCAGGCAGTGTCGCTGCAAAGTCGCCCAAAAAGAAAGTGGCTGCCCTTTTGGGTGGAATGCCGAAAAAATAACCTGTTGCAGGTTGCACTCGTCATGTGCGGGTGACGCGCGGGCTTACTGGCCTTTCACCAGGTAAGGTGCCAGTGTCATCGTGACAACCCAGAAGCCTTTTCCCGGGAAGGACTGTACAACCACTTCCTGAGAGTGTGCAGCCAAAACAGCTGCCAGGCTCCGGCCATTCATGCTTGCTCTTTCAAGCGCCCTTGCCAGAGGAACCGTAACATAGAGTTCTTTCGGTGTTTTTCCAAGAACCATGCTGTAGTAGACATATCCGTTTGACATCAGTGATTCATGGACGGCGGTCGGGGTTTTGCCATGCGCTCCCTTTGCCACCATTTCCATCCGGGCAAGGCGGCTGTTATCCGTATCCCCTGTGAATGTCAGGGTGAGGTTCCAGTTGCGATGCCCCCACAACAGTGTTGTTTCCAGTTCATTTTTTTTCTTGTCGGTTTTGGCACCTATCGATATGGCCTCAGCCATGGTCGTGACGCCAACACCAAAAGGAACGGATCCGAGAACCTGGGTAAAACGCCAGTCAGAATTGTTTCCGGTGATATCTCCTCGTTTTCTTTCATCAAATTTCAGAACGGGAACCGTGTCTTTTCGCACCATCAGCGAGAGAGCCGTATTTTTCTCGTGTGCAAAATCCATCACAGGAAAAGAAAAGCTGCCTTTGCTGTGTGTGATTTCCATTTTCATTTGCTTGCATTCCGGCCGGGAAATCACGATTTTTTCGCCGGGAACCAGACTGGTATCTGTGTGAATCTGGATTAATCCATAAGGAGCCAGAACAATTTTGGTCACTCTGGTATCGCTTTTGTTTGTCAGGGCGAATTTGTAATGAGCCGGTTCCTGTGAAAACGCCGTTTTCGGCAGGAGCAGCAAACAGGCAAACAGACATAACACCCCCGCAACAAAGTGGTGAACAGACAGGTTGCGTGCTGATGGATGCTGTTTCATATTGTTCTCCGGATGGATAGGCTCTTCTTTATTTTACGGTAAGGATGCTGGTTCTACCAGTCATATGCCAATGAATGAGGAAAGTTCTGGAAATCGGTCCATGAGCCGCTTTCTTCAGATACCAGACAGGGTAAAATAGCAGGATGATGCAACCGCAATTTATCCATCTGCGCCTCCACTCAGAATACTCCATTGTCGACGGACTGGTCCGCATTGATGATGTAGTTAAAGCAGCTGCAAAGGATATGCAGCCCGCTCTTGCGCTGACGGACCTGTCCAATCTTTTTGGCCTGGTCAAATTTTACAAATCTGCCCGGAAGGAAGGGGTCAAGCCGATTGTCGGCTGTGATGTATGGGTCAGTAACAATCAGGAAAAAGACAAACCCTCGCGCCTTTTACTGCTGGTCAAAAACCAGAACGGATACTTGCGGTTATGTGAGCTGCTTTCACGCGCCTGGCTGGAAAATCAGAACCGGGGACGTGCTGAAATAAAGACAGAGTGGCTTGAAGCCCTGGCTGAAAATGAGGAAGAAAACGGCCTGATTGCCTTGTCCGGATTCCGGGATGGCGATATTGGCATGGCGCTGGATAAAGGCAATCCTGATATTGCAGAAAAAAATGCCTTGCGCTGGGCCAGGATTTTTCCTGACAGTTTTTACATTGAAATACAGCGGGCAGGGCAGCCGGGTGCTGAACAGCTCCTGCGGCAGTCAGTCGAACTTGCCGCACGTTTGCAATTGCCGGTTGTCGCAACGCATCCGGTTCAGTTTTTGTCCGCTGAGGAGTTTACGGCGCATGAGGCGAGAATCTGTATTTCCGGAGGGGAAATCCTCTCAAACAAGCGCCGGACAAGACGTTTCAACGAACAGCAGAGCTTTCTTTCCCAAGCTGAGATGGTGCGCCTGTTTGAAGACCTGCCAGGCGCTTTGCAGAATTCGGTGGAGATTGCCAAGCGCTGCAATCTGACCCTGGAACTGGGCAAACCCCGCCTGCCGGATTTTCCGACGCCGGATGGCATGTCTCTGGATGAGTTTCTTGTTCACGAGGCAAAAGAAGGGCTGAAACAACGCCTTCTTCAATTATATCCCGATGAGGCCGAGCGCGAGGCTGCCCGCCCGCGTTATGAAGAGCGCCTGGATTTCGAAACAGGCACGATCAATAACATGGGGTTTGCCGGATACTTTCTTATCGTGGCTGACTTTATCCGATGGGCCAAGCAAAACGGGGTGCCGGTCGGGCCCGGGCGTGGCTCCGGCGCTGGCTCACTGGTGGCTTATTCCCTTTCCATTACCGATCTGGATCCGCTGGCCTACAATCTGCTTTTTGAACGTTTTTTGAATCCGGAGCGGGTTTCCATGCCCGATTTTGATATCGACTTCTGCCAGGAGGGCAGGGATCGTGTGATTCAGTACGTGAAAGAGCGTTATGGCAAGGATGCGGTTTCCCAGATCGCGACATTCGGCACCATGGCGGCCAAGGCGGCGGTACGGGATGTCGGCCGTGTACTGGATCTGGGCTACAACTTCTGCGATGGCATTTCCAAGTTGATTCCTTTCAAGCCGGGCAAGCTGGTTACGATTTCCGAAGCCAAGAAAGAAGAGCCGCTTCTGGCAGAGCGTGAGTCCAGAGAAGAGGAAGTCAGGCAACTCCTGGCGCTGGCCGAACAGGTGGAAGGCATTACACGCAATGTGGGGATGCATGCCGGAGGCGTGCTGATTGCGCCAGGCAAGCTGACGGATTTTTGTCCGCTGTATACACAGGGGAATGACTCCGGGGTTGTGTCTCATTTTGACAAAAAAGATGTGGAAGAGATCGGTCTTGTCAAATTCGACTTCCTTGGACTGGCGACATTGACGATTCTGGATCTGGCAGCACGCTATATTCGTGAACTGGACCCGGCCATGGCGGATTTCACGCTGGAGTCCATTCCGCTTAATGACAGGGCAACGTATGAACTGTTGACAAAGGCACAGACAGTTGCGGTTTTCCAGCTGGAAAGCCGGGGCATGCAAGGTATGCTGAAGGAAGCCAGGCCGGATCGTTTTGAAGACATCATTGCGCTGGTTGCGCTTTATCGTCCGGGCCCAATGGACCTGATACCGGATTTCTGCCGCCGCAAGCACGGCGAACGTTTTGAATATCCGGACCCCAGGACGGAAGGCATTTTGTCCGAGACCTACGGTATCATGGTGTACCAGGAGCAGGTCATGCAGATGGCGCAGATTATTGGCGGCTATTCGCTGGGTGGCGCTGACCTGCTGCGGCGGGCCATGGGTAAAAAAGATGCCGATGAAATGGCAGCACACAGGCAGATTTTCCGTGAAGGTGCGGCAAAAAATGACCTTTCCGAAACCAAGGCAGATGAAATTTTCGACCTGATGGAAAAGTTTGCCGGTTATGGTTTTAACAAGTCTCATGCCGCAGCATATGCCCTTTTAGCCTATCAGACGGCCTATCTGAAAACCCATTACCCTGCGGCTTTTATGGCGGCCAACTTGTCTTTGGCCATGGACGATACGGACAAGATCCGTATCCTGGTAGAAGATGCAAGGGACGTCTGTGGACTGACGCTTTTGCCGCCGGATATCAATCTGTCAGTGTATCGTTTCCGGCCTGTAGGCGAGCCGCCAAGCGAAAGCGGTAATCCCATCAAGGAAATCCGCTATGGACTCGGCGCCGTGCGGGGATCCGGTGAAGCAGCCATCGAAGCCATTGTCAGTGCGCGCGAAACAGGAGGGCCTTTTACGGATCTGTTTGATTTCTGCATGCGGGTTGACCGGCGCCAGATAAACCGCCGGACGATTGATTCGCTCATTCGTGCAGGAGCAATGGATGGCTTTGGAGAGAACCGGGCTGTGATGCTGGCATCCGTTCCGCTTGCCATGGAAGCGGCCGAGCAGGCCGAGGCGTCGGCCAACCAGGGAAGCCTCTTCGGGAGTGAAGAAGCGGTCCTGCAGGCGGTGGAATATGTTAAAGTGCCGCACTGGGCAGAAAAGCAGAAGTTGCAGGAAGAAAAGGATGCGCTCGGATTCTGTATGTCAGGTCATCTTTTTCATGCCTATGAAGAGGAAGCGAAAAAGTTTGGGCATACCCGCATCGCTTCTCTTGCTGTTTCCCGTGAGCCAAGGTGGGTAGCCGGCATTATTTCATCCATGCGCAACCAGATGTCGCAGCGGGGAAGAATGGCCGTGGTCACACTGGATGATGGCAGCGCCACAGTGGAAGTGACGATTTTTTCAGAACTGCTCGAGCAGAAAAAACAGTCGCTTAAAGAGGATGAGTTTCTGCTGGTTTTTGGCAAGATTTCTGAAGACCGTTTTTCAGGCGGTTTGCGAATCAATGCAGATGAAGTGCTGGATATTGCCGGTGCGCGGGTTCATTTCTACAAGCACCTGCGGTTTTCATTGACAGAAAAAATGCATGTGGACCGTCTCAGAGAATTGCTGATTCCGCATGTTTCAAAAGATGGACTGGCGCTTCTGGCTGATTTTCAGGCAGAGACCGGCTCATGTGAAATTTCCTTTGGTGATGACTGGCGTGTCAAGCCAACAGATGAATGTCTGCTGGTGTTAAACGAAATGTCACACAGCGAGGGTTAAATTAAAAATGACATTAACAACAGGTAATCGTAAGCAGGATGCAAAACCCGGCGGTTATTTTCCCGGCAGAGAGGGAAATGATCCACGGCTTTGGGGATGGGTGCTTACCTGTATTGTTGCTGTATTCCCCGTAGCGGTAATGTTTTCCACAAATGCAGCCGATGCCTGTTTGTTCGTATTGCTTTTATCAGGCATCTGGGTGATTGTATCCAGAAAGTCAGGTTTGGGTTATTCATTCAAGACGTTTCTTGTCCGGTACTGGCCTTTATGTTTGGCAATGAGCAGCATGCTTATTGCGGTGTTTTTAAACCAGCTGTTTGTTGCAGGTTTCAGAGCCAAATTTTATGATTTGCCCCTTCGGTTTGTAATGGTGCCCATTATTGTGTATGGCTTGCTAATCCTGCCATCAGGAAAAATGCGGCATGTCCAGTGGGGGTTGATAGCCGCTCCGGTTTTCTGTGCCGTGCTTTTGTATATCGTTACAAGAGGAGGAGTTTATCGAGGCCTGACGGAAGAGTATGTTGGTATTTTGCTTATTTGTTTTACCAACCTTACCTTGCTGTTGGGGTTCCTTGCCTTTTCAACAATAAAGTGGGATGAGTCCAGGAATAATGTGGCCAGATTTTTAAAACTTCTGGCGTTTTTTGCGGCACTGTACTCCATATTTCTTTCACAAACCCGGGCGAGCTGGATTGCAGCCGCTGTTCTTGCGCTGCTTTCCGTAGGACTGTTTGTCAGAGTCAGTAAAAAAGTATTTTTGATCTCGGTTGTTTTCTGTATAGCAGTTTTTATTGCGCTTGCTTCATTCAGTAAATCTTTTCAGGCGCGAATCAATGAAGCCCGGTCGGATATTGTGAAGTATATGGATGGGAGTAACAGGTATACATCAATAGGAATTCGATTCCAGTTATACCAGGCGGCATGGACGATTTTCCAGGAGCATCCGCTTTTTGGGGCAGGTAATGCCAATTATGATCGTGAGCTGGAAAAAATAGCGGAAAGGGGAATTATCGATCCCAGGGTTGCCAGGTCGGGACATTCCCATAATGAGCTGTTGCACCGGATGGCATGGCATGGGCTGTTTGGCGGTATTGCCGTTATGTTATGTACGTTTCTTCCGCTTTTTTATTTCTTCCCATACCGGCATTCCGAAGACAGGGTGCTGAAAACGGTTGCCTATATGGGAATGATTTTTTTGTACGGCTTTCTTTTTGTTCGGATTGAGTGATTCGATTTATATCTGGAGAGCATCAGTTAATTATTATGTTGTCATATTATCCATATTGCTGGCTATCCTGATTAAAAGAAAAGATGAAGTTGGTTCGGGAGGATAGCCTGTATGGATTCAAAACCGTGCTTTTCCTGTGATAACTGACAGAAGAATTTTGAATTTATGTTGCTGCCTGTTCATCTGAAACGTTTGCTGGTTTTACACAGTCCTTATAAAAAAAGGCTGGCGATTGCCTTTCTTTCCATGATGGTGACGGCGGCTGCAGAGCCTGTTATCCCGTTCTTTTTCCAGATGCTGCTGGATCATGGTTTCAAGGATGGGGCCGATTTCCCTTACTGGTATGTGCCTGCCATTGTCATTGGCCTGTTTGCGATTCGCGGAACGGCCACTTTCACGGGCACCTACATGATGAACTGGGTGTCGTCACGCCTTTTGACGGTGTTGAGACGCGATATGTTTGATCGCCTGCTGGATATGTCAGCCGGTTACTTTGAATCTTATTCAATTGGTCGTGTGATCAATACGGTCATGTATGAGGTCCAGCAGATTATCAGCATGGTGACCAATGTGCTGACGTCCATGGTCCGTTCTTTCCTGACGGTTCTCGGACTGCTTGCCTGGCTGTTTTATATCAACTGGAAGCTTTCGCTGGTGACGCTGGTACTGTTGCCGCTGGTTACAGTAGTGGTTCGCCATACCGGCAGAAGGCTCAAAAAACTGAACCAGGAGTCGCTTACCCTGAATGCCGAACTGACACAGGGGCTGGAAGA
>JAJDFZ010000090.1 GCA_030269625.1 Oxalobacter sp. OttesenSCG-928-P03
CGGGTTGTTATCAGGCGTAGTTTACCCGAGATTGTGTGCATGATGCCGTTTTGTGTTTCAACATGGCAACATTTTTGAGAGGGGCAGGGTGAATGGTTGTCTTCCTGCGCATTTTTTTATACTTTCATGTAATATGAAGCCAACACTGCAATAACAGCGCGACATCTCCTGATCCATCCCATTCAGGTTTTGAATAATGAGCTGTCCGGACGAAACCCATGTCCGGCTACAGGCTTGTTTCCCGGCTTAAAAACAATACATGAATAATTAAACGAGAATCATCTCGGGGGAAGCTTTTATGAAAGAACCGGTTTTTATCAATTGCCATAATCTTAAAGTCGATTCCACACTGTATGACTTCATTGAAAACGAGGCATTGCCTGGCTCGGGTGTCGACAGCGCGACTTTCTGGAAGGGGTTTGATGAAATTGTCCACGAAATGACGCCCAGGCTTCGGGAATTGCTGGCAGAGCGGACACGCCTGCAGCAGCAGATTGATGGCTGGCACCGTACAAACCCGGGGCCAGTCACGGATATGTCGGCGTACAAACAATTCCTGAAAGATATTGGCTACCTGGTGCCGGTTCCGGACGATGTCAAAATCGATCCGGTCAACATCGATTTTGAGGTTGCCTGGCAGGGCGGGCCACAGCTTGTCGTGCCGCTGACCAATGCGCGCTATGTCCTGAATGCGGCCAATGCCCGCTGGGGGAGCCTGTATGACGCCCTGTACGGTAGCGATGTAATTCCCGAAGACGATGGCGCTACCCGGGGCAATAGCTATAATCCGGTTCGCGGCGACAGGGTGATTGCCTATGCCAATGCATTCCTGGACCGGATTATCCAGCTTGAAAGAGGGTCACATCGCCGGGCGGTTGAATACACACTCGAGCGCGGCATCCTGGTCGTGCGCATGCAGGACGGCACTACAACCACGATCAGAAATCCCGAAACACTGGTCGGCTTCACTGGCGATTCCGGTTCGCCTGAATCCATACTTTTTTGCCAGAATCGCCTGCATTTCGAGATCATTTTCGACAGGAATGATCCCATCAGTAAGCAGGACCCGGCTGGCAAGCGCGACATCATCATTGAGGCGGCAACGACTGTCATCATGGATTGCGAGGATTCCGTTGCTGCGGTGGACGCTGAAGATGTCGTTGTCGCCTATCGCAACTGGCTTGGCCTGATGAAGGAAGACCTCGAAGAAACCGTCACCAAGGATGGCAGGGTCTTTACCCGGAAAATGAATCCGGACCGCATCTACAAGCCGTTAGGTGGCGGCAAACTGATTCTGCCGGGCAGGAGCCTGATGTTTGTGAGAAATACGGGGCTTCTGATGACTAATCCCGCTATCCGTGACAGGGATGGCAACGAAGTGCATACCGGCATCATGGAAGCGCTTATCAATACGCTGATCGGCAAGCATGATGTCGCCACTCGCCGGAATTCGCGCAATGGCTCCATTTATGTGGTCATGCCCAAATTGCACGGCCCGCATGAAGTCGCTTTTGTTGAAGAACTTTTCAGCAGGGTTGAAAAACTCTTTGGCCTGCCGGAAAAAGACACCATCAAGCTGGGCATTATGGATGAGGAGCGCCGCACCAGCGTCAACCTGAAAGCCTGTATCAATGCGGCCCGTCATCGACTGGCGTTTATCAATACAGGGTTTCTGGATCGCACGGGCGATGAAATCCATACCTCGATGGAAGCCGGTCCGATGATGCGCAAGGCGGATCTGCGCCAGTCAAAATGGCTCAAGGCTTATGAGATCAACAACGTCCAGGTCGGACTGGAGTGCGGCATGAAAGGCCTCGCCCAGATCGGTAAGGGCATGTGGGCCATGCCGGACAACATGGCCGAAATGATGAAGCAAAAGATCGGTCATCTGAAAGACGGTGCCAATACAGCCTGGGTGCCATCACCCACGGCCGCCACCCTGCATGCGCTGCACTACCACATGATTGATATTGAAGAAGTGCAGGACGAACTGGAAAAAGTGCACGAAAGGGTACAGGACTACCTGTACGAGGAATTGCAGAACCACCTGCTCACCATTCCTGTTGCAGACAAGCCTGACTGGACACCGGAAGAAATCCAGCAGGAACTCGACAACAATGCGCAGACACTGCTTGGTTACGTTGTCCGCTGGGTTAGCCTGGGTATCGGCTGCTCAAAAGTGCCGGATATCCAGGATGTCGCCCTGATGGAGGATCGCGCGACATTGCGCATCTCCACCCAGCATATGGCCAACTGGATCCGGCATGGCATTGCATCCAAAGAGCAGGTGTTAAATACCCT
>JAJDFZ010000091.1 GCA_030269625.1 Oxalobacter sp. OttesenSCG-928-P03
CAACGGCAACCGCCTCATCCGGATTCACATCCTTTCTTGGCTCCTTGCCAAAGAATTCCTTGACCTTTTCCTGCACCTTCGGCATACGGGTCATACCGCCAACCAGGATAATGTCGCTGATATCACTTGCCTTGAGTCCGGCATCTTCCAGCGCGATTTTACATGGCGCCATGGTCCGGTCAATCAGTTCCTCGACGAGCGACTCCAGCTTCGCACGCGAAACCCTGACATTCAGGTGAAGCGGCGTACCATTGTTCATGGCAATATACGGCTCATTCACTTCTGTCTGCTGCGCAGAGGAAAGCTCAATCTTGGCGCGTTCGGCAGATGCCTTGATACGCTGCAGCGCAATCGGGTCTTTCTTCAGGTCGATGCCATTCTGCTTCTTGAATTCTTCCAGGATGAAATCAATCAGGCGCTGGTCAAAATCCTCACCGCCGAGGAAGGTATCGCCATTGGTGGCCAGTACCTCAAACTGCTTGTCACCATCCACGTCCGCAATCTCGATGATCGAGATATCGAAAGTACCGCCGCCCAGATCATAAACCGCGATCTTGCGGTCTCCCTTGCCGGCCTTGTCCAGACCAAAAGCCAGGGCTGCAGCTGTCGGCTCATTGATGATACGCTTGACTTCCAGGCCGGCAATACGTCCTGCATCCTTGGTTGCCTGGCGCTGCGAATCATTGAAATACGCCGGAACGGTAATCACCGCCTCGGTTACTTCTTCACCGAGATAATCCTCGGCGGTTTTCTTCATTTTGCGCAACACTTCGGCCGACACCTGCTGGGGTGCCAGGCGCTTATTGTCCAGTACGGAAACCCATGCGTCGCCATTATCCGCCTTCACGATGGAAAAGGGCATCAGGCCGATATCCTTCTGAACTTCTTTTTCGTCATAACGGCGGCCGATCAGGCGCTTGATCGCATACAGCGTATTTTTCGGATTGGTTACCGCCTGCCGCTTGGCTGCTGCACCGACCAGGGTCTCACCATCTTCCTGATACGCAATGATCGATGGAGTCGTACGCGCGCCTTCCAGATTTTCAATTACCCTGGACTGCCCGCCTTCGATAACCGATACGCAGGAATTAGTTGTTCCCAGGTCAATACCAATAATTTTTCCCATTTTTTTTCCTTTCAAACCGAATTTTTCCGATCCGGATAGGTAGCCAAAGCGTTTGCCGATTCAACCGTTACCTGCCTTGATATATCCGATCAATTTCTTTCACTTATCCCTATATGGCGCTCAATTGGAAGGTTTCAAGATCATTTTGATGCCGCCACAATCACGATGGCGGGCCTCAGCAGGCGATCTGCCAGCATGTAACCTTTCTGCAGAACCTCGACAACCGTATTGGGGTCCTGATCCGATGGCACCGTCGATATGGCCTGATGCTTCATGGGATCCAGCTTTTCCCCTTTTTCCGGCACAACCGGCAGAAGCTTGTTGTGCTCAAACACCTGCGTCAGCTGGCGCAGCGTTGCCTCGACCCCTTCCTTGATCGACTCGACTGAAGGCGCATCCACTTTCAGGCTCATTTCAAGACTGTCTTTTACTGCCAGCATGGCCTCGGCAAAACTCTCAACAGCAAATTTGTGCGCTTTGGCAACCTCTTCCTGGGCACGGCGACGAACATTATCGGCCTCGGCCTTGGCTCGCAAAAAAGCATCCTGCATCTGCGCCGCCTTTTCCTCGGCTTGGGCCAGTTGCGCTTCGAGTGACAATGTTTCCGTTGCCATTTCTTCAGATGGAACGATTATTTCGTCAAGAGTGACATCCCTCTGATTTTCAGGCGGCGCCTTCTCTTTATTGTCGTCCTGCACAATTTCCTCCAGATCAAAACTTAAGCAATCTCCAGTAATTGGGGACAGCTCCCGGCTTTTCAAGCCGTTTTTTCAGGAAATTTCAAAAAAAGGCACCGCAACAGAAAAAACCGTCATTCCGACAGCATTTCACGGGCATGCTTGCGTGTCACCGCCGTAATTTCGACACCCCCCAGCATCCGGGCTATTTCTTCGACACGTTCTTTTTCATCGAGTTTCACGATGCGGGAAACAGGATGGGCGGTCTTGTCTGATGTCATCTTGCTGACCTGAAAATGCGTTGCAGCCTGGCTGGCAACCTGGGGAAGATGCGT
>JAJDFZ010000092.1 GCA_030269625.1 Oxalobacter sp. OttesenSCG-928-P03
CTCCCGAAGCTGTTTATTAACGCGCTGAGACGGGCGCAGATCATGCAGGCCAACTATCTCCTGCTTGACGAGAACAGTGATATTGAGCACCTGAGACAAAGGGGACTGCTGTCGAATACCGTATCGGAATCAAAGCAGTTCTTTCGCACACAAAAGCCCATTGCCAAGACGCTCTGCGAAAGAGCAATGAAAGAGCTTGCAAGGTGGCTGGTGTTTAACAGACGGACGGCAAGGGGCTGATCATGCTGCCCGGAGTGATTAACGATACTGCGATCAGTGCCAGGGAAAAGTATCAGGCTTTCCTTGACACTGTTCAGGGCGCGGTTCTCAATCGCGTCAATTCGACAGACTGGGCAGATGCACGCACCCTCTGGTCAATGGCGCTCTATCTCGGGCAACTGAATCCGCAAGGGCGCATATTGTATGAAGACCTTCGGCTCGCTTGCAGCAACGCGGTTGCAGCAATTCGTGATATCGCCCTTGAAATCAAGGCAGACCTGAGCGAGGAAGAGCGCCGGGTGCTGGATGGACTGGGAGCAAGCGCTATCGGCGAAATCAATCAGATCCTTTTGAACTGCTTTACCAGGGATTCCGAGTCCGGGTATCAGGTGCTGAGGAAGTACGCCATTACTGCTGACATGATTCTCTCTGCAAAGGGGAATAACAAGTCACAGGCGCTCATCCTTGCGAAAAGACAGATTCTGAACCACCACAAATTCACACAAAGCGACCGCGCAGGCCGTCAGTGGGGTTCTGCCCATTTCGTCTATGTGGCGATCAGGATGAAGTTGCTGGACCTGTATATCGACACACTTTCGTACATTTACGCAAAGACGGGGAATGACTTGGTAGTGGTCACGTTCTCAAACGACAAAAAGGAAGTCTTCTCGTTAAGCGGTGTAACCCCAGGATACAGAAGCCTTGTCGAGGAGCGAAAGCACGTCTTTCACCCTCGCAGTGAAGCCTATTTTGAACCAGTGAGGTAAAGATGCCCGTATTTGGAATGAATGTCCCCTGCACTATCACCAAGCTGGAAGGTAGTGATGTGTACGGCAAAGCAAAGTTCGGTAAAGAGATTAAAACCAAGTGCTCTGTTGCGAGCCTCATGGTCGCAAACAAGGATACCACCGTCAGGGCTGACAGCTCGGGAACGAGAGGCCACGCTGAAGAAGTGGTATCAGATGCAAAGCTGCTGTTTCACAAGAACACGGACATCAGCCTGGGAGACAAGCTGACCCTCCCTCACATCAAGCTCTCTGTTGTCGCTATCCTCCCGCGTTATAACGTGTGGAGTGTACTGGACCACCTTGAGGTTCTCGGGGTTATCGAGTGAGTCGAAAGAAAAGCGCCAAAAGCCGTGTGAAGTGCGATGTGGACAAAATCAGCTTTCACATGCAGCAGACCGGTAACAAGGCAATGGATGGCATTTACAGGGTCATGAAGGATGAAGCTCAGAAGATGATGCGCCTTGCCAGGGCGTTCGCACCCATTGACGATGGCGACCTTGAGAGCGCGATAAAGGTAGAAGAGTTGGGCGGTGGCCGTGGTGCTGGTGGAAGGTTCTCAAGAAAGAGTATCAGGGTCTACATTGATGGCGATGTCATGACGGATCAGGGCATCCGAGTCGATGAGTACGCGATGAAAATGCACGAACTGCTTGACCTTCCCGGACGCCCCGGGTCGGGCTTTTACAGGCTTGGACCAAAGTCCCAGGCAAAAGCGCTGGTAAGCGAGGTCGGGGGCAAGTTCATGGAAAGAGCTTTTGAAGAGCGTTACAAGTCGCTTATGACCAGAATAAGCAAGGTTGTGAGCCACAACAGGAGAAGAAGATGAAGTTTGAACCCATTGTAGAGTTTCTCGAACATGAGTTTCCTGGTGTACTGGTAGCGGGAAAGACCCTGTTCATCAACCAGATGCCAGCAACTGCGACCGAGGGTTTTCTGCTCAAGGAATCATTCACAGGGACAGAGATTGACCCTGACATTCCGTTGCTGAGGCGGGGCAAGTTTCAACTTGCGGGAAGAGGCAAGGACGGCCCTGCCCTGAAGAAGATGATGGAAGAGATTTCCACCACCCTGACCATGCAGAATGTCGATCTGACCGGTATACAGGTCAAGATGATGCGCCCTCTGTAC
>JAJDFZ010000093.1 GCA_030269625.1 Oxalobacter sp. OttesenSCG-928-P03
CACTTCAACACAACACATACACCCTGCACAGCATGACTGTGACAGGGTATTTTTTACTGGAGATTTACCATGATAAAGGGATTATCGATTACACCACCGATCCTGGGCAGGATCAGTATTGGACGGGTGGTGGAACGCAATGGCAAGCGCCTTCCTGAAAAGGATGATGCTTTTACAATCACAACTCAGGTGCAGAACAAGGATGGGTGGATTCTGCATCCCCTGCACAAGACACTGGAGGATGCGGCTGATAACAAGAAGATACGGAGTATTCCCATTACGCTGCTGTTCAATGCCCCTGCCCTGAACCTGCGGGCGGAATATACACTGTTTGACTGGACGAATGGACGGCCTGTCTGTGTGGGCAATGGGGAAACAGCCAGACAGCATATTGATGGCTGTATCAGGGAACGCCCCTGTACGTCACCGGACTCGTGCCAACTAGCGAAGGAAGGAGGTTGCAAGCCGTATGGACGGCTGAATGTGCAGGTGGAGGGACAGGATGATGTGCTGAGTATCTTTGTGTTCAGGACGACAGGGTTCAACTCGATACGGACACTGGCGGCAAAACTGCAGTATTTCCATGCACTGGCACAACAGGCAACACGGCATCTGCCGCTGCAACTGAAGCTCAGGGCAAAGAGTACAACGATGTCGCACCGGACGCCGATTTATTACGCGGATATTGCGCTGAGAGACGGAATCAGCCTGACGGAGGCACTGGCAACAGCTCAGGCAGCCGATCAGGCTGAACGGGAGGCGGGGATGGATGTGAAGCTACTGGAATCGGCGGCGCACCAGGGGTATGCGAACGGGGTGTTTGAGGATAGTCCAGACGAGGTTCCGGCGATTCTGGAGGAATTTTTCCCGGAAGCGGATAAGACTGAGGGTACAGATCTGTCGGCTGATGGGGCTTCGGCTGCTGATACACCGACAAACCAGGCAAAACCACTGAAACAGGGGATAACGCCCAGACCATCCAAGCTGTCCGATCGGATTGGGAGCAAAACACTCCAAACAGATACAGCACATTGAATGTACTACCACTAACCTGCCCTGGCTCCTGTAAAAGGAGCCGGGGCTTTTTACATCTGGAGAAGGATGTCTCGTCCCTTTCGTTGCCGTACCAGATTGCAGGAAAAAGACATCCAGCGCATTGTTACCTTGCGCAAAAGGCGTCTGACGGGAGATATGATCTCGCACCGTCTTGGACTTTCTCGAACTATACGAAACCTACTGCTGCATCCATAAAATCGGGCTGGCGGATATCAAGTGCGCTTGAAAGGCGTCTCCGCCAAAAAATGGGTGAATGGTAAAATGATCCATCTCAAACCCCCTTGTCACCTTGCACAGTAATGGTTTATCTTCCCCAGTAATCTCAACAATACATATACGATCAATCGCACTTGCCGGTACATCATGATGCCTATGATAAAACAACACCCATCTATCAAATAGTCCATCAGGCGTACGAATTAGCGTAGCGTCACACGAAAGCGGAGCATTCGCTGGAAGTTCAACACCCGGATGTTCTGGCGTTTCACCAGATAACAACTCACCGGATTCGTTAATGTAGTTGCCTATGGCGAGGCGGGTCTTTGGCAGTGGCGGCACCAACCCCCCGAAATAGATCAGCAATGTTTCGATGGGCACATTCAGTTCTCTCGCAATAGCCACTGCCTCTGTCGCGCTCATTTTACGCCTTCCGTTCACCGTGAGAGATAGAGCACTTTGATCCATGCCAATGTTTTTTGCCAACTGGTTTTGTGACAATCCGACATGCTCCAGCGCAGTAGTAAACCAACTCTTTCCGAATTTCTCTTTGTCAAAACCAATTTTTTTTCGACCTTTTTCTCTCTGGTTTTTTTTTCAATTCCATCACCAAACTCCTTTTTTAGCCCCCAACCTATGCGATAAACATAACGCACCGCATCGAAATATTAATAATATTACTATATTTTGCCGAAAAGTCATTGTTGTTATACAATAACAACAAATAAGCGTTGCGATTATCGCATAAGTCAGCTAAGCTGATATTCGTGCTTGAAAAAGAAAGGAGGTGAAAACCCAGAGTAACCAGACGGAAAACCAAAAATCCAGCAGCAGAAAA
>JAJDFZ010000094.1 GCA_030269625.1 Oxalobacter sp. OttesenSCG-928-P03
TGCTGTTAAAGATGCGCTTGGACGTGCTTATAACCGCACGTCACATCTTCCGGAGCGCAAAAAGATGATGCAACAATGGGCGGATTACCTGGACAAGATCAAAGCAGGGGCGGAGATTATTCAGTTGAGAGGGAGCGCGGCATAACTGTGGATAACTTTCCGTGTGCGCAATGCCCGTTTTTTATGCAAATTGGCGCATCGCTGCAGCCCAATATCTATGCTGTTTTATGGGGATATAGCACAAATTATCCACATTTGTCACTTCGCATAAGAGACGTTATGTTAAATTGTATTGGCACAAAATCAGTGCTGTATTAATTAAATATGTCCTGTATAATGTGCAAAATATGAAATCATTTTAAGCGGGTAAAACAGGATGACACCGGAAGAATTCAAGGAAGCATTGCGGGAATTGGGCTGGAAACAGGCAGACATCGGCCGGAAGATGGATCTGCACAGAAATACGGTAAGTGCCTGGGCGGCGTCGGGTCCCCCAGGATGGGCGGTAGAGTATCTCAATGCCATGCTGGCAATCAAGCGGCTGCATGAGGTGTTTGTGAAAGCGCCTCCCATCGAGCGCCGGCAAGCCCGGCATGAGGAAGGTGATCTGTTGGACGGGAACTGATATTGCCGGAATGATTTAAACCGTGCCTGACGGTATCAGGCAAAGCGGCAGGCAGGGTGGTACCAGCACCTTGACTGCCTAACCACAACCACTACTGAAAAGGAGTAGTAGCTATGGCTGATAACCATTCTACACAAAAAGCCCCGCTTGATTTGATTAACAAACATTATCAAGACGTGGAAAGCGATGACCTTTTATCTTACGCAATACATTACGCCGGGGATATTAAGGCACAGATCGAGAAGATCGCAAGTGTTGCAGTCGCTGGGATGTCATGGGCTGGGAGTGATAATGGAAAGGGGGATGAAATAGATTGCGTTTCGAATTCACTCTTTCGGGTCATTTCCGATATGTGCGCAACTAAGGAACTAACAAAAATTACAGATGCACTGACAGTCATGGAATCCAGAATGTCACCGAGGCAGGGGGGATGAAATGGATAATAGTCATTCTGCGCAAAGCATGCTCCAGACCACCGAGGCGCATCCATTTTTCTCATGTGGTGCTCCAAGTAATCAACTTTTTTCAGTTTGTGAGGGGACACCAATTGTCGATGCGTTAAACCAGGTTTCCTGTCTTTTATCGTGTGCTCGCAAAATTATTAGCGCAACAGAGCCAATCGAAGAAGAGATTTATGGCGCGGCTTATCTGGTTGAGATGTCTCTTGGGGTTGTTGATTCTGTCATTTCTGCACTGGAAAAGGAGCCACGCTATGGATAATGAGAAAATATACAAAAAAGCAGCGCAGCTACATGCCATGCTTGAGACCATGAATTTGCAGCTTGATGATGAATTCTTTGATGCCCCAGTCGGATGGCTTTTGTTGGCGTGTATTGATTTTGCCGAGGAAATAAGAGATATGGCAGATGCGCTAAGCTTGACGATGAAGCCGATGGCATCTGCCGAAGCTGCATAAAAGAACAAACTGCGCCTACTTCGACGGGAGGAAAACCGGACATACCCTATCCGGTCGGCGCAGTTTCCCACCTAGGGGATAACGTTAGGGGCGTTATGAAGAGGAAAAAATTTAAGGATCTGACGCAAGAAGAGCGAGAGGAGCTTTTCAAGCCATTATTACCAGCAATCCAAAGTATGGGGCAAACAGTCAAAAAATTTACTGCCCTTAGTCAGGGCATTGAAAGGATTGCAAATATGGCAAATTTTCCGGGAGTGCAGAAGGTTGCGCAGAGTTTTGAACAAATGACTCAAAAATTTACAGACATTAACGCTGCGGTCCAGTCTTGGGTTGAAGCGGCCAACAATGCTGAAAAATTTTTTGAAGAAATGGGTAGCTTGAAATTCAAGGAATTTGTCAATATGCCACCAGTAGACAGGCAAACCGTATTGGCGATTATTGAAGACGTAACTGACCCTGAAAGTCCGCATGCTGAAACAGTAAGAAAACTTATTGATGAGGCAAAAAAAGCGGGGC
>JAJDFZ010000095.1 GCA_030269625.1 Oxalobacter sp. OttesenSCG-928-P03
AAAATTTCACATCCTTGTGCCAGACCGGTGCGGTATCGGGGAGGACTGTGACGTCAAAAAGGGTCTGTATCAACCTGAAAAGTCCATCAATCACGCGTGGCTCCGGGAAATACTGTTTGACTTCCTGTTCGGAAAAGGCATAGCGCTTTTCACGCAGCTTTTCCGAGACATAGGCCATATCCCATGCGCAGACCGTGTCGATTCCCAACTCATCTCCGGCAAAGGCGCTCAGTTCTTCCATGTCACGTTCGGCAAAGGGCCGGGCACGCACGGCCAGGTCTTCCAGAAAGGAGATGACCTCATCAGGCGTTTGAGCCATTTTGGGAACGAGAGAGACTTCGGCATAGTTGCGGTAGTCAAGCAGGCCGGCTTCTTCGCGGCGAAGTCGCAAAAGTGCCAGGATATTGTCTGAATTGTTCCATTCCGGTTTTGCGCCCAGTTCGGATGCGCGGGTAACATAGGCGCGATAGAGTGTTTCACGCAGTTCCCGGTTGTCGGCAAATTGCATGACCGGATAGTAGGAAGGAAAATGGAGCATGAGTTTGTAGCCGTTTTTCCCATCGCGTCCGGCAGCAGAAAGCGCGGCATGTTTTGCGTCTTCCGGCAGGCCTGACAGTACCGCTTCGTCGTCAATGTAGAGGGCAAATTCATTGGTGGCATCCAGAACGTTTTCTGAAAAACGCGTCGAGATGGCGGCCATTTGTTCCTGGATTTCGGCAAAACGCGGTTTTTTGTCTTCAGGAAGTTCCGCGCCGCCCAGGCGAAAATCGCGCAGCGCATTTTCAATGATTTTCTTTCGTGCTGGGGAGAGAGACTCAAACCCTTCACTGTTTCTAAGCTGGCGATACTTGTCGAATATGGCCAGGTTTTGTGAGAGGGAAGTCCAGAATTCCGTGATTTTAGGCAGGTTTTCGTTATAGGCGGCCCGGAGTTCAGGCGTGTCCACAACGGCATTCATATGCCGTACCACACCCCATGCGCGGCTCAGTTCTTCAGTGACATCTTCCAGCGGCACAATGAACTGATCCCAGTCGATGTCAGCTGCCGGCGCTTCAAGCCGGGCAACAACGGCACGGCATCGCGCCAGCAGTTCATCTGCTGCAGGAGTGACATGTTCCGGTGTGATGACATCAAATCGGGGCAGGCCGTCAAAAACAAGCAATGGGTTCTGCATGGAAAGCTCCGGGAAAAGAAAGAATCAGTTGAAAAGGGAAGGGTGCGACTTCAGCGCACCCTTTGCCGCAACACGAAGTTGGACTTATTTTGCTGCCTGAAGTTTCTCCTGCAGTTTTTTCTCCGCGGCTTCGATGGTGTTGACCAGGAGCATGGTAATGGTCATGGGCCCGACACCGCCCGGTACTGGAGAAATATAACCGGCGACTTCCTTGGCATTCGGGAAATCGACATCACTCCACAGTTTGCCGTTTTCATCGCGCTCGACACCCACATCAATGACAACAGCGCCCGGCTTGATCATGTCGGCCTTGATGATGTTGCGCACGCCGGTGGCGGCGATAAGGATATCTGCCAGCCGGGTGTGGTAGGCCAGGTCACGGGTCTTGGAGTTGCAGATCGTGATGGTGGCGCCAGCCTGAAGCAGCATCATGGCCATGGGTTTGCCGACGATATTGGAAGCGCCGACGATAACAGCATGAGCACCGGTGATCGGATAATCGATCGACTCCAGCATTTTCATGACGCCATAGGGCGTGCAGGGGCGAATCTGCGGCCGGCCGGTCATCAGCATGCCGGCATTGACAACATTGAAGCAGTCAACGTCTTTTTCAGGCGTGATGGCGGCAATGACCTTGTGTGTATCAATATGGTCGGGCAGCGGCAGCTGAACCAGGATGCCGTGTATGGCCGGGTCTTCATTCAGCGCATGGATTCGGTCCAGAAGGGCGGCTTCTGTGAAATCGGCATCATATTTTTCCAGGATGGAGTAAATGCCCAGCGCCTTGGAGGCCTTTTCCTTGTTCATTACATAAACCATGGACGCGGGGCTGTCGCCGACCAGAATAACAGCAAGTCCGGGCGTTTCACCCTG
>JAJDFZ010000096.1 GCA_030269625.1 Oxalobacter sp. OttesenSCG-928-P03
AAAAAAGAGGGCTGAAGCCCAGCCCTCATCAACTCGCCGCCAGCAAAAGTCAGGCAAGCCTATTTTTTCTGCTGCTTGCGGGTATCCCGGGTTTTCTTGGTCCACGCCTGGGCCAGCGTCATATTCTGCGCCTCCCCCAGGTCGCCGATCATGTAGATGTGCGCCAGCCGTTCCATGGCCTTGTCCTGCCCGGCATCCGCTGCCTTTTTGTACCAGGAAACCGCCTCACGCGAATTTTTTGACACGCCGTGCCCGTTTTCATACATCTGGGCCAGGATATACATTGCTTCCACGTATCCCTGCTGCGCCGACTTTTTCACCCATTCCGCCGCGCGCGGCACATCCTGCGGGACACCCCATCCCCGGGCATACATCATGCCGAGATGGTACTGGGCCTGGGGATAATTCTGGTTGGCCGCATTGATATAGTTATAGGCCGCCTTGACATAATCGCGCTTTATCCCGCGCCCGCTCTCATACATCCGCCCCAGGTTGTCCTGTGCAGGCGCATAGCCCTGCTCTGCCGCCTTCCGGTACCAGACAATGGCATGCCCCAGGTCCTGCTTGACGCCCCGGCTCTGGTCATACATATCCCCCAGGCTGTTTTGCGCCCGGGCATTGCCCCGGTCTGCCGCCTTCCTGAACCAGGCCGCAGCCTGCGTTTCCTCGCGCTTGCCCTGCTTGCCTTCCGCGAGGAATACGCCTAAAGCATACTGGGATTCCGGATCGCCCTTTTCCGCCCCTTCCGAAAAGATCAGGTACGCCTTGCCATAGTCACCCTGGCGATAAAGGCGCCACCCTTCCTCTACCCCGGCCGCATGCGCAAAAGGCAGGGCAAACACGAGCGAAAGGAAAGCAAACACGCCCGCCAAAGGAAGGGAACGCCATGTACTGCGAATGCAAATCGTTGTTTTCATGTCAGAAAATAAATGATTGATCGGTTTGTGCAACACAATATAGCGCATTTTCCAAAACCGTGCCCTGAAAAAAAACAAGGCCGCCTGCCAGCAGCCCCTCCGGGCGGACAGGCATTTTGCGCCACTCAGATACTCATATCCTCTTCCGAGATAACCTGCCCTCGTCTCATGATGCGGTCCAGGCTTTCACGCGCTTCTTCCATTCCCTGGTCTGCCGCCTTCTTGAACCACTGGGCAGCCACCCGGTAATTCTGCTTGACGCCGTCTCCGCGCAGATACATGCTGCCCAGGTTAAACTGGGCCTGCGGCAGATTATGCTCTACCGCCTTTCGATACCATACCAGCGCCTTTTCATAATCCCGCTTCACCCCCAGGCCGCGCGCATACATAAACCCGAGATTGTTCTGCGATTCGGCATAGCCCTGCCTTGCCGCCAGCCTGAACCACTCCAGCGCCTTTTTGTAGTCACGCGGAACACCATCCCCCCGCGTATACATCAGGCCCAGCGAATCCTGCGCTTCCGGCAGGCCCTGGTCTGCCGCTTTCCGGTACCACTTCAGCGCCTCCTTGTCATTACGCTCGACACCCTCGCCCTTGTAATACAGTTCGGCCAGCAAAAGCTGCGCCTCGGGAAACCCCTTTTCAGCCGCTTTCGTATACCACTTCGCCGCCTTTTCCAGATCTTTCTCCGCGCCCCTCCCGGTCGCATACATCAGGCCAATGCTGGCCTGCGCTTCAGGCAGCGCCTGTGCAGCCGCCTTTGAAAACCACAAAAGCGCCTGCTCATCATCTTCCGGCACCCCCATGCCTTCCAGGTAAAGCTGGCCCATTTCGTACTGCGCCTCGGCATAATCCTGGTCAGCCGCCTTTTTGTACCAGGTATAGGCCTGGGCAAAATCCTGCTTCACCCCCAGGCCATCCTTGTACGCATTACCCAGCTCGTACTGGGCCATCGCCAGCCCCTGCGCAGCCGCCTGCCTGTAAAGGCTGACCGCCTGCACCAGGTTTTTCTCCACCGCCCGGCCTTCAGAATAAAACACGCCCAGATTGGCCAGCGCCTCCGGCAGCCCCTGTTCGGCCGCCTTTTTGAACCACATCAGCGCAC